>JALZGI010000466.1 GCA_030861105.1 Thermoproteota archaeon | reverse complement strand
TATGGCAATATAGGTCGTAGACTAGCCAGCGCTATTTCGAGCGACAAAGGGATTCAGCTTATAGGAATTGCTAAGTATACTGCAGACGATAAAACTCAGGAGGCCCTCCAAAACAATTTGGATGTCTATGTTCCAAAAGAGAAAATAAAAGAGTTTACGAAAAAGCGCTATGAGCCAAAGGGTGTCATAGAACAAGCCATTAAAAAAAGTGATATAATTATAGACGCGGCAAAAGAGGGTGGAGGTTTTCTTAACAAAAAGAAATTGTACGAACCTTTAATCAAGCCCGCAATATTTCAAGGTGGCGAAGACAGGCATGGCGAATATTCGGTAGCGGATATGATTCACAATTCAAGGGTCAACTATGAGAAAGCGAGAGGAAGAACTTATGTCATTCAAGGGAGCTGCAACGTATCAGGGATGGGGAGAATTATCCAGCCCTTGATCGAAAGGTTCGGAGATGAAATAACACGATTCGACGTAGCATTGATAAGAAGATGGGCCGATCTAGAGGATTCCAAGCAGGTGAAGGATTCAATTGAGTGGGACGTTAATCCCCACCATCAGGAAGACGTCAAAGATTTCATACCCACCGCAAACCTATATGTAGACGCCTATAAGGTACCCTCTAGAATGATGCATCTCCATCAAATGTCGATAAGATTTAAAACGAATGCGCCAAACAAGGATGCAATAATAGAAACCTTCAGAAAAGAATTTGGAATTTCAATTTTAAGCTTGGCATCAGGGACTGCGCATGTAAGAAAGAAAGCGATGGAAATGGGATTTTCTCACGGAGACACTAATATGGTACATATCCACCAGGAGGTTGTTCGAGTAGAACAGGACATAGTGAAAATACCCTATTCCGATGACCAGACGGGAATGGTGATACCAGAGAACTATATGCTTTTGCAATCTATGGCTAATGGACTCAGTAGGCAGGATGCGTTGGCAAAAACTGACAGTTTGTTTCAAATGAGTTACAAAAAGAAGGTATTGGAAGAAGAATTTAATTGATAGACTAATGATACCCTAGCATCAATACAGGTTTGAGCAATATCTCGATTTATCCGCAAGTTATCGTGGTACTTTAATGGATATTCTATACGATTACACGATACGATCATTACACGACATAAGACCAGATGTATCAGTACACATCTTAATTGACCCTGCGTATTATGGATTCATGCCCCTTAACAGGTCAATTGTTCTTCCTCAGGTTTAAGAAAAATATTTACTTTGTTTTCCCTCTCCGCTCATGACTTCCATTAGTATTAGTCTAGTTTGAATGATTATATGCACGGAGGAAGAGGTTAAAATCCACCATCCTTCCACGGACAGTATAGTGTAGCCGTAGTACTTTCCAATTATTTGTCATCATGATCTCCTAGAAGATAAGAAGCTTGGCTCAATAACATATCATCTTGTCCTACACTCAAATAAACCACGTTAAAAATAAATCCACCAAAGGGGAACACACATAATCCGAAACCTTCTTGTCATCCTTCTTTCCAGGGATTCGGGTCGTCCAAGTATTGCAGGTTAGAAGCAATCCTTACCATATCTTGAATACGAATCAGAGAGTTCAATTAGTCTTCGTAGTCTAAAAGGCCTCTCCGACAATTGATTCAAAAATCTCCACAAATATTCTTTGCACTAAGAGCAGCAGAATATTTAACTACGTTTTATGCTCAAATTATGTAGATTAGTGATAGATCCATTACTCTCTAAAAGTAACATAGGCCTACTCTCTTCAATAGCAATTATAGCGAGTATTCTATCGATTCTTTCTTATCAATACTCATCTTTTACAGCTAGCAAAATTGCGGAAATAGCATCCGAAGATGTTCGATCAAATGCCAGAATAGAAGCCTATCATCTGTCACAAATACTAATTCATAGCATTAACTCAATTACGAATACCTTGGAGGCTCTTACAAATTCCCTCCCACTGTTATATTCCAATAGTCAGACCGCTAGATTTCTGTTAAACAATGCGCAGGAGAGTACAGGCGAATTAACAAGTGCTTATTATTTATTGGATTCCAAAGGAAAGGTTATTTCTTGGAGCAACAGCAGTGATTCCGAAGAATTTCAAAATGATTTAGATCTTAGTAAGATGGAACACTACTTAGTCCCTCGAAACACAAGGATGCCATATTATAGCACCGTCAATAGCTCGCCCAGCGGCGATAAAATCTTTATTTCGCTTCCTATCTTTAACGCGAGCGAAGGCATTGCAGGAGACACTAGTTCATTCAATGCAACAGAAAGTTTCGCTGGAGTAATTGTGTCCGCCATTGATGTGAATAGGGTAGGAAAGTTTTTACAGGACAGACTATCTCCAGAACTTGTAAGTAACGTAGGTTTAATGGACAAGAATGGCATATTTCTTTATGCAAGAAATGAGTCCCTAATTGGTAAGAACTTCTTGTCAAAAGATTTTCAGTCCACAATCCCGTCAAATATCAAAAATTCGTACAATGATATTCTAAAGCGTTCCCTCGGTCCGATAACTGGTTCCCAAGATGTTTCGATAGGTGACAAAACAACAACAATCTCCCACCGACCCATAATAATCGATGGAAAACAACTCTGGACATTGTATATAGGATCTCCTCATACTCTGACTAGTGATGTTGGGCTTCTAATAGAACAACAAAGAAACTTTAGTACCTTAGTAGTCATCATTATCGGAGCAATAGCTATTGCAATTGCATTTATCATCCTTTCTTGGAATAAGAGACTCAAGACCTCAGTGACGAATAGAACACTTGAGCTGAAGAAAGCAAACGATTCCTTAATAGAGTCAAACAGGCTACTCGCTGCTGCCAATGAGCAACTAAAAGTTCACGACAGGATGCAAAAAGAGTTCATAAACGTAGCAGCGCATGAGTTGCGTACCCCTATCATGCCAATATTAGGAGACGCACAATACATCGAGCGCCAATTTGATAGTGATGGTCTTAGGATACAAATAGAAAAGGACCAAGTCTCTTCGCTAATACGCAATGCAAAGCGACTAGACAGACTAGCATCTGACATTCTGGATGTTACCAGAATTGAGAGTAAATCTCTAAAGCTAAATAAGGAAATATTTAATCTTAAAGACATAGTGCTTAGCAATCTGGCTGATTTGAGGAGATTTGAATATGAAGATTTGGATTTTCCAGATGTACGGTATGAGCCCAAGGACATTTTCATAAATGCGGATAAAGGTAGGTTATCTCAGGTAATATCCAACATACTCAGTAACGCCATCAAATTTACCGATAGAGGTAAGATAACCGTAGAGACCAGTAAGTCTGATGGAGAAGTTTTAGTTAGCATAAGAGATTCGGGTAGCGGAATTGATCCAGAGATATTTCCAAGGCTCTTCTCAAAGTTTATCACAAAATCGGATCGGGGAACGGGTTTGGGGCTTTTTATATCAAAAAGTATCATAGAGGCGCACGGCGGGAGGATTTGGGCCGAAAACAACCAATTTGCTCCGGGAGCAACTTTCTACTTTTCGTTACCCGATACCCGTGACAGACAGTGATCCTGAGAAGCATTGAATATGCTTCACATTAGACCACAATTCAATTCCCATACACGCCGATCGGGATTTGGCAGTTTGACAATGTTTAATAGTAGTCGCGCTATTTTGGAATTATCATGGTCAACATTTCGTCAGAAACAGACCCTATAAAGTTGATGGTTGTTGATGACGAAAAAGACATTTTGCGCATAATTAAGCGAGATCTTGAAGCTGATAATAATTCATTTAGAGTAGATATTTTTCACAGCAGCGAGTTAGCCCTTCAAGCTTTTGATAGCCATCCGAAGGACTATTACGATTTAATACTGACGGATATTCGTATGCCCAAAATCAACGGGTTTGAGTTTTACCGTCGGATAAAGGAAAAGAACCCATCAATGAAGATAGCCTTTATAACAGCCTTTGAAATCAACAAGGAAGAATTCAACAAAGTCTTGCCTTCAATAGACGTAAAGGACTTCATAATCAAACCGATCAGTATGTCCAATCTAATTGTCAGGTTAAAATCAATAGTAAATAGATCCTAGTTCAGACTTTTTTCGTAAATACTGCAAGTCTTGATCATCCCTCCCCGTCGCTAGTTCTCATTTTAACCCGAAGAACTGAGT
>JALZGI010000463.1 GCA_030861105.1 Thermoproteota archaeon | reverse complement strand
CGCAACCCATCATACCACCACCGTCATTTTCACGATGGCTATAACTTTGCTCAGAACATGATGGACACACTGTAGTTCCTGTTTCTGACATAAACTTTGTACCACAAGAGGTACATTGTACTTTTTGAACTCCTTGCATATCTATCCTCCAGATAGAAAGCTAATTAAAAGTTTAGGATCTGACTAATAATGAATATCCATACCGTAATTAAGGATATACAGTTGGGCGACAACAATTCTTTATGGCCTGTACCAATCACTAAACCTGTTTTTTCTGGGATTTGTTCTGTATCGTATTTGTTTTAGCATAAACTTAAGGTGTCCGGATACAAACTCGAAATACTTAGCGATATAAGCAAATAGAATAGCCACCAAGCCACTAACCAGAAATCTCCACCCTATTATAGTAAAACCTGCACCCTCTTCCTTAAGTTCAATTGCACTTCCAACCCATATGCAGGTTACGCCGAATGCTACAATAATTATCCCGGCAACCAAAAGCGGTCTAAACAAAATTCTCGAGCTGGTTGAGGGATCCATACCAATTCAGATTTCGAATAAACAGTAATTACATAAATATCATTAGTTCAGGGCCAGAGGAGGTGTACAAAAAAAGCAAGCAGTATCTAATGCCCATAATTATCCGCCGACCATCTCACTGAAAATGTCTGATCCTTTTGATATGTTCTTCTTATCGTAGACGAACCTTAATTTACTCTTGTTATAGGCATATAGCTATATATTCTGTGGATGCCTTTGTTCATCAGTCGTACACAGACCCGCTTCTGGTCTCAAGAAATTTGTCGGTATTTTCTCTTACAAGGGGAACAATTTTATCCATCATAATTGTGTGAAGATCATCAGTCTCTACGTCTAAAGTGAGTATTATGATGTTTGAGAGACGATTGTTCTCATCGGTTATAGGTATAGTGGCCCTAAGAAGTTTGTCATAATGTGAGGATGAATAATCAATTTTTCCCAACACCTGCTGCCATCTAATCCTCGTATGTTGGCGTGTCGCTGCAGTTAGCGCATATTGTTCTGTTTCTTGCATATTTAGCAAAGGCTTCAGGCCCTTACGGTCCTTTGTGGCTAGAAGTCTCCCATGTTGATCTGCTATTCCTACGAACCTTATATGAGGATCTGCTGAAATAACCCTTTCACAAAATCCCTGAAAGAAGTCCTCTGCCAACATAATTTAGAGATACGATCTTCTTTTTATATATATCAGCAATCATTGACTCATCATTTATTGGTTCTCTCGAAGGTCGACTTGAATAGACACTTATTAGATAAATCGGCAGGGATTAAAATCCCGGATAGGGTAATTTTCCTCCCCCTAGATTTATATTCGACTACTAGGCAGCATTGGGACCACTTTTAGTAGACCAATGAGTTAGTCTTATCTACTTTCTGTCGTTTTCCATTAGCTCCTTGTTTTCTTCCTTTATTTTTTTAATCTCATAAACGATTAGTGCAGTACTTGTTATGGTAATAGTCCAACCTATTGTTCCAACAACGGCATATTCGCTGTGCTTATGAATTATTATGGCCAGACAAGCAATGCCCGCTCCAATCCACCACGTTATAATCAAAATCTGAAGGCTTGCTCGAAACATCCCCTTTTTAACCCCTAATATCCTCCTCAAAACCTTTCATAAATCTCAAGGTTTTTCCACATCTGCTGCATTTATTATACTCACTGAAATCAAAATCATCGTACATTCTAAAAGAATAAGATTCCGTGTGGCTGCAAAACAGCCTTCGGAACCTTCGAACAATCATTCTGTGTTATAGGATAATATGGTTAAAAATTCTTTACTGTTGACTGAGGCTTTGAGGATAACAGTATTTGAGGGTGCCGTCGGTGAGATTTGAGCTCACGACAGCTCGGTCTTCAGCCTCACCCCTGTGTCTACTACAGGTCGAGTGCTCTCCCAGGCTGAGCTACGACGGCACCACTAATTTAGCTCAAGAAATCCTATATAATCTTGTCTTGGTAAAAAAAGAAATGGAATGGGTGTTTTTATGATTGAGGCGTCAATAAAGATTTAGGAAAAGATTACTCAAACAAATGTTGCATTGTTTCCTCTTTTCAGTAAAATATAGTTATCACTTTCCATTTGTTATTTTTCACCTGCTAGTGATAATCTTTTATTCTAATATTTATGAAGTAATATCCTATCCCCTCTAAACCATAGCTGTATAAGCCAGACGAATCCTATATCTGCGTTTAATTGAAACGTATACTCAACATCGAAGCATTCTACATCAGTATAGAATAATTTGATTCTAGAGTAATAATCTTACCTAAGGCAAATATATATGAAGATAAGTTTTTTATCAACGAAGAATGGGTAACACACAGGACGTCAGCTCCGATCCTATAAGTGAGACGCCTCAGGAACGAAGGGAACGGTTTCTCCTAGAGTTTGAAAAACCATTTAAATGTGAAAAATGTAATGAAAGATTTAAAAAGAAAAAGTATTTACGAGAGCATAAAACTGAAGCGCATTCATATTAAAATTGCTTCCACCGTCAGTCCTTTAATACATGGTGTTTATCGATGTGAAGGTGCCGTCTTTGTTACTTACTTCTAGTAGCAACCTCTGATACTGGCTGTTTCAGATGGATTGGGCCATTAGGATGGCGTCTTAATACTTAACTGGGGGTTTCTTAATTTCAGAAATATTATGTTCGTTCACCGATACAGAAGTAAACTTGAATGTCCATTGAAACCCATTTGTGGGCTAAGTGCTAATAGCTGATCTCATCCTCATCAGGACCAATAGAAATTCTATCATCGTTCACAAGTTTCCACTGATTGGCTTGTAGTACAGCGCTAACGTCGAATTGTGATATGTTCATCGTTTCATCACTGTTAATGCAGACACTCTTAATTCTCAATTTATCAACTGAGCTTTCAGAATCGCCCCCCATCTGTCCCGATATTAGTTTGATACTTGTGCAATATCCACATTCATACTATGTTTGTTCTTATTTCTCGCTGAACAGGCAGGTCATATTCTGAAGGGTAAAGACTGTGGAAGAAAGCTAATTTATTTTGTAATTAATCCTCTCGATAAGTTTATTACTTTCAGGTTTATAGGACTATTCTCTTAATTATAAAAAGTACTAGTTTGTAGATCTTACCCATGAAAATCTACACCAAGACTGGTGACAAAGGAGAAACAGGACTTATAGGTGGTAAACGAGTATCTAAGACTAGCTCAAGGATAATTGCATATGGTTCAGTTGACGAATTAAATTCCCATATTGGCTTTGCCATCTCATTATTGAGTCTCAAGGATAGAGACTTATTCGATGACGTTATCAATTTATTGGTACAGGTGCAAAAGGATCTTTTCGTTATTGGCTGCGACTTGGCTGATCCAAGATCTCCTTCTGAAGACCCCTCAGAACCTCAAAACAAAATCCCCCGTGTGGGAAAAGATATGATATCTCATCTGGAAAACACTATAGATAAATTTGAAGAGCAGCTCAGTCCAATTACTTACTTTATTTTGCCGGGGGGTAGTGCTGAGGCTTCATCCATACACATTAGTCGTAGTGTTGCCAGAAGAGCTGAAATTGCTGCTGTAAGACTCTCAGGCACTGAGACAATAAACCAGAATATCATAGTATATTTGAACCGCCTTTCTGATTTGCTTTTTGTGTGTGGCCGACTGATAAACTCCTTCCTGGGAGTAGACGACATAGCATGGAAAAATGAGTCCAAGCAGCGAGGTTAGACTTAAATACAGAAGGAAAAGATGCTAGACACATAGTACTCGAGGCCATAATGGGTCAGATCATTAATGTAATATTAATTCTCATCTTCACTGTGGGCATGGCTCTATTAATAAGCGTCTTTGCCCTCTTGTTTGATCACTTGACAACTACCTATACTTTGAGATTTGTATTTAGTTCCTTTGTTGATGCAAACTTAGTCAATTTGGGATAAATGATTCAATCAATCCAGTTGATAGCCGGTAATCATTCCAATAATCGTCGACCTAAGACGCTATCATTTTGCTCGCATAACTGGAGTAGAAAGAAGACTATTCTATATACCTGGAAGGTATTGCTTACTTACCGGTCTTGCGTCAAATGAAAAACAAAAAGGAAACCATTACTCCAACACCCCCACCACGATCACAGTTACTTTCTTTTTTTAGGTTGGCATTACGCCTTAAATCTGTAAAAAGGGCGGGATGGATTTCGAAGGCTAGAATTTCCAATGCTGAATCCGTCTCTGATCATACTTATTCTATGTGCGCTATGGGTATGGTTCTCTCTGCCTTGCTTGGATTGAACACAGAAAGAGTAGCGAAGATGATTTTAATTCATGATTTAGCTGAGTCTATAATAGGAGACTACATGCCTAATGAAATTACAAAAAGAAAGAAGAGATTTGTAGAAGGAAAAGCCATGCATTATATTTTATGTCAGCTACCAACCACCGTGCGTTCAGATTATGAAAAGATATGGCAAGAATACCAAGTGAATAAGACATCAGTAGCTCGATTTGTTCATAACCTTGATAAGCTCGAGATGGCTATACAAGCGATAGAATACATCAATCAAGGTTTTCCTAAAAAAGCTTTACTCCAATTTTTCGCTTCGGCAAAAAGATCTCTAAGCACTCAAAAGATTGGCAATGAGGATCTTTATGGTAAAGATATTATGCTCGAAATACTGCGTGATCTGGAAACAAATGTACTGGGACAATCAGGTCCTGCAGACCGTAAGCTATGACGAATAGAATAGAATATTCAGAAGTTACAATACGATACAATACATTATAAGTTAAGATAGTGACGTTTATCTTATGGATACATAAGATATATCCTTTGTGAACAATATATAGTATGCATGTTATTCATCTAGAATGTGAATTTTTTTTGGGTTCATTTCTTTTCAATTGTTACCATAATCTGTAAGTCATCTATGAAGAGTATAGAGAAAGGAGAAGATGACATAACGGATCCTAAATTTTATCCAGCGTTGATATCCAAAGCAAAATTTGGGTTTTATAATAGAAAAGTATACCTAAACTATTTTAGAAGAGTAGCACAGGAACAAGGGATAGCTTTCTTGATCGGTATCGCTTTTGGTGTCAACCTTGTTCTTTTATTACAAATGTCAGAGGATATTGTCGGAAAACTATCAGATACGCTTACAAACTCAGCAATCGGAATCGTCGCAGTGCTATCTACGCTTATTATCGGCATTGCCATCATTCATGCTCAAAGAAAGACATACAGAAGGATTAGAACATTAATTGACCGACAACACACAACTACCGATGACAAAAGGGGCTAAAGATCCTAGAATTGAACGATTGATATGTAAAAAACATCTTGCAATAATTTCTATCTAAAAATAACCTTTAGGGGGACCGAACCTACAGAAATGAGACGAAATTATTTAACCCTAATTGTCCATTGAGACTTCTGGTAAAAGAGAGCATGTGTTCAAAAAAGCACCCCAACATCACTTTGGATTTAGAACCATATGGAACGGATTCAGAAATCCCTTTTTCTGATCACTCATTACAAGGATAAGCAAACATAATAATTAGTGTAGGAGTATCTCATCATAATCATTACTAAGGTCTTTGAGATTGAGCGATCCAGTGCTTCAGGAGGAAGATATAGGAAATTTGCGGAGAACACATTATTCATTGGAGATTAACTCAAAACTTCACGATAATGAGGTAACAATCATGGGATGGGTTTCAAGCATCCGGGATCATGGTAGTATGAAATTTATTACGATAACAGACCGACACGGTAATATACAAGTAGTTGCAAAGAGAGGCGAATGTTCCAATAACGTATTCAGCCAAATACAGCAACTTAGAGAACACACGTCGGTTGCAATTCGTGGAATCGTTAAATTGCAGGGAAAGGCCCCTGGTGGTTTAGAGGTCATCCCCCTAGAAATAAAAGTATTCTCTATGGCCAGAAAGGCAGCTCCCTTTATGATTCAAAGCAGGATCTCAGCAGGTATTGATACAAGACTGGACCTAAGGGCTGTAGATCTCCGTAGAAATTCGCTAAAAAGCATTTTTTGTATTCGTAGCACTGCATTGACCGCTGCTAGAGAGTTTTTGATGAAGGAAGGCTTTATCGAGGTAAACAC
>JALZGI010000448.1 GCA_030861105.1 Thermoproteota archaeon | reverse complement strand
ACCCAATACTTTTACTTGTTATTGGTCACCGGTGTCTCTGTTAATCCCTGCGTTGGTACTGATGCACACACAGTTAGAGAGCTTCTCATAAAACTTCACGATAATTATTTAAAGAACAATAAATACGATGAAGGTGATCTTTTATTTTATAGAATTAATTATAAGCTCATGGATACATTGGGGATTACCAAGAATGCCGCGGAAGAATTTCATAAAAATTATCATAATATTAACCCTCGTAGAGTTTCAGAAGGTTATTGTGATAAATGTAAAAAAATCGTAAAAATTATACCCATAATCTATGGTATTTCAGAAAATGAATTAGCGAATCTACTAAAAGCAGAAAGTAATGGAAAATTAATCATCGGAAATACAGAGGACATAAAGGATGGAAATAAAATAGCAATATTTGGCTGTAGCATATGTAAAAGTTCTATACAAATGTGCGATACTCCAGAGTTCTCTTGACGATAGAGCCAGAGCAGGGAAGATGAAATCATGTATATAATACTTGCATAAATATCATGATCACTTCTTACAGGCAGAATGGTTTAACTTTAAGAGCATAAGTATTCTTTAAATCATCTATTTCTGTCCTGATGCATTACATTATCTTTTTCGTCTCAAGTATGGGGGGATGATAGTTTCCTGCTTATTTATTGCAACGACAAGTTGCTGATATTGACGATAAAGACCTAAATTGCGTACAGTGGAATCAATCCCGCTGTGAGGATTAGAAGGATAATTGAAACATGTATTTACTCTTCTGATCTAGAAACCATGAAGAATTTTTATATCAATAAGATTGGACTTGAATTTAGTTCAGAAGAACGAGGAAGACACATTTTTCTAAAGGCTGGCAGGAGTATGCTTCTAATTTTTAATCCTGAAAATACAAAAGTAGAGGAAAATAGCAGATTTCCTGTTCATGGTGTAATAACTCCCCCTGCATCTATTCATTTCGCTTTAGAGATAGAGAAGAATGACTATGAAAATTCAAAAAATATGCTGATACAAAAGAATATTGCTATCGAAAAGGAGATAGTATGGGGCAATGGAGGTGGGTCAATTTACTTTAGAGACCCTGCAGGCAATCTTGTAGAATTTATAACTGAAGGAAATTGGCCTGTTAAAGATTAGATGTAAATACTACACTAAAAAAAGAAACAAGAAGCCAAAGCTGCGAGAGTTATAATATGATTTTTAGGGATTCTTTGTTATTATCATTACTGCCGGGTACCTGCGGTTATGGTTACTGCTATGCTGATGGCTGAGAACACTCCTAGATTAGAGTAGGAGAGATGAATATATTTCAAATCTTTATCCATTAACCTTGGTGTTACTATTATAACCTATCATTCAATTGAACAATTACATCCGTAGTAAGTCATGTTTTTATCCTCACTACCATGCCCTTATCTTTCAGAAAATATCTTATTAGCGCGTCAATGGTCGTCGCTTCCCTCTTCTTCTATCTAATATGACAATTGTGATACCGGCTATAAGTGTAATAATTCCTATGATAAACAAGATCACCCCTGTTAGTATTGAATTCAATAAATTCAGGATAGCTTGTTCATTTCCACCACTACCAGTAGATGGTATGAAACCAAATACCCCATCAATGTTAACAGGATTAGAACCCAAATTTGAAATTAGCAGTGTATATTCTCCAGTCATATTTGGTTTGAATGTAGTAAAAAAAGTCTCTGAAAATTCGTTTGTATTAACTGTTCTTCCGCTTGGATCCTGAATAGATTCTCTAAGTGAAACATTTGCTGATTCTATTTCAGAAGAATGTAATGCCACTGACACAGGACGCGAGGTATCATTAACTTGTAATATTACATTTACAGGTTCAGAGGGACCCACAATAGTCTTGCTCAAAACTACATTTTCACGCATAAATTGACCTGCAAAAGAGCCCACTATGAACAAAGATAAGACTAACCCTGTAACTAATAATATCCCTCCAACAAACAGAATAATATACCCCCGCTTCAACATCTTCTTAAATTCTAGGATCATCCATATATATCCAGGGTTTGTTAGCTCCCTTTTGATGCTAGCTACTGTTCATTCTTTTCGCCAAGTTTTCTTGCCCCTTTTTAAAAGGTGTTCAAAGAAATATTGAGCTTTTAATCTGCTTATTAATATAGTCAAATGTTGAAGAGTTCAGTATTTCTGTATCGACTCTGTTAGGTGATACAGATATGCTAAATAGACTTGCCTGCCATCCATAATATTACTGATAAAAAAAAGAATTGAT
>JALZGI010000434.1 GCA_030861105.1 Thermoproteota archaeon | reverse complement strand
AGATGAAGACGAGAGGTAGGGACATGATGAAGACAATAATTATTTTTGGGAGGGAAGCCCGGAGAGCAATGAAGAAGAAGAAGAATGGAGAAGGAGGCAACGACAGTGACGAAGACAGCCGCCTTATGGGCTGTGGCACAGACGACCTCATGGGTTAGCGAATATGCGCCGGCATTCCGATCAGGGTTGAGGTAAAGAGAGACAGTACATCTACATCAATATTAGCCCTTGAATACCAGCGAGAGAACGGTTGTTGTACCTCATTAAGTCACATTCTAATTCGAACTCCGTTTGCCTTCAGATATTTTTTTACTTTGTCGACACTGAACTTGTCGTAGTGAAAGATAGACGCCGCCAAAGCCGCATCCACATCGGTTCTCTTAAAAACGTCCAACATGTGCTTGGGTTTGCCACAACCACCAGAAGCAATTACAGGGATTCGTACTGCTCTACATATTGCCTTTGTCAGCTCAATGTCATATCCGTATTCTGTCCCATCAGTATCGATGCTAGTCAGTAGAATTTCCCCAGCGCCAAGCGTTTCGATCTTTTTAGCCCACTGAATTGCATCCATTCCGGTGCCTTCTTTTCCTCCATAGACTTTAACTTCAAACCAATACTTTGTAGCATTGATGTCATTACTAGCATTTACTATCGTTTCTTGTTTACTCTTATTGTTTTTATTTCTGTTACTTCTTCTATGGTTTTCGTATTTGTGATTTGTCATAGAGAAAATGTTTACATTAGCTCGATCAATATTTTGGAAATCATAGTTTCGCTTTGCATCAATAGCTACCACTACACATTGCTTTCCAAATATCGACATAAGCTCCGCAATAAGTTCCGGATTCTTTACTGCTGCAGTATTAATTGAGACTTTATCCGCTCCACTTAGCAAAATAGCTCGTGCGTCTTCTAACCTTTTGATACCCCCGCCAACTGTGAACGGTATGTTGATAACCCCTGCCACATTTTTCACAATATTCTTGATGGTGTCTCTTCCTTCCAGGGATGCAGTAATATCGAGAAAAACAAGTTCATCCGCGCCCTCATTACTATATTTTCTTGCGAGAGCTACTGGATTTCCTGCATCCTTCACTCCCCTAAAGTGAACACCCTTAACCACTCGACCATTGTCCACATCTAAACAAGGGATTATCCTCTTTGACAGTGGCAATGATTATACTAACGCCTTTGCTCTAGATAAGGTAAGTTTTCCATCATAGATTGCTCTTCCTAGAACCACTGATGAGCATCCTATCACTCTTAGTCTTAGAATGTCCATGAGATTTGATACACCTCCACTCGCCATAATTTTTGTGCCTCGAAATGTGCAGACATGAGACAATGTATCTAGGTCAGGCCCTTCAAGTGTTCCATCACGTTCAACGCTAGTTAATAAAAACTCATGAACTCCCATTAACAGAAACTGATTTATTGCATCTACTAGACCCTTCCCCGAAGCCTCCTTCCAGCCGTCGATCATAACAACACCTTTCAATTGGTCAAGAGATACTACAATCTTTTCGAGTTTCTTTCTTGATAGTTTTGCTATTAGCTCCGGGTTTCGGTACGCTAGCGTGCCAAGAACGATTTTTGCTGCTTTAGTATTACTAAGTATATTCTCTACGATTTCAACTGTTCTTATGCCACCTGCTACCTGGACAGGTATTTGAACTGATTTTATTACCTCAGCAATAAGCCGTAAATTGTCCTTACCTGTACCCAAGGTCGCATCAAGATCTACTACATGAAGCAAGTCTGCTCCTTCTGCCTCCCATTTTTGCGCAATTTCTATAGCGTTGTTACCATAGATAATTTTGTTTGCAGGATTGCCCTTCACGAGTCTGACGACGTTACCTTCCATGATATCTACCGCAGCAATTATTTTCATTATTATCTATTCTTTAGAGCATTAGCAGTATTAGTATTAGAAGAACATATTTTCAAAAAGTTTCTTATTATTTGGGAGCCAACTGGACCTGATTTTTCTGGATGGAATTGGGTGCCAAAAATATTTTCCTTTTCAATCACGGCAGGTATCTTGCTATCACCATATCTTGTATTAGCGAACACTATTTGCCCGTCCCTCCTTCCCGGAAATATTCTGTATGAGTGCACAAAGTATACCCATGAGTTATCTTTAATGTTGCGTAATAGTCTGCTATTCTTACTACCGGTATCATGATTTCTTGCTTTAATCGTTTTTACTGAATTTGTTTTTCGTCTGACAAGTTTAATATTATTCCACCCCATATGTGGAACCTTAACTTTTTTCTTGTCAAGTAATCGGACAGCTCCGTCAATTATTTTGAGACCCTCCATTCCTCCCTCTTCACTACAATTAAATAACATCTCCATTCCAAGACAAATCCCGAGGATGGGCAACCTATATTCAATGGCAGAAATCAAGAATTTTTTATCTTTTCCTATTGACTCAATTGCCGGGTCAAAGTTACCCACGCCCGGTAAGATTAGTCCGTCATAGTTGATAATTGATTTCATATCCTTGATGATAGACACATTACGAGCCCCATTCCTCTCCAAAGCTGCTTTTAAACTAAAAAGATTACCTGCTCCATAATCAAAAATTGCTACCCTAGGAGAGGCGCAGATACGAGTAAAAGTAGACTGCCCCATCTTGTGTCTACTGTGGTTAATTCTCTCTGTATTGCGGTTCTCGATTGCGGCCGTTGAGGCTATCTCCATAGTAACCACAGATCTTATTTACATTGCACCCTTAGTGCTTGGTGTGCCGACCCTTTTTTCGTCGATGCTGGCCGCCATTCTCATGGCTATGGCAAATGCCTTAATGGCTGATTCAACCTTATGGTGGTCGTTGTCGCCATACTGTACCACCACGTGAGTGCATGCGTTCAAGTTCTGTGCCAGGGAAAGTATAAAATGTTCTAGGTCTTCTCTAGGAATTTCTTCGACCGCATCTCTTACGAGCTTGAGTTGTATGTTGTGGAACTGACGTTTTATCAAGTCAATAGCAGCATACGACAAACTATCGTCCATAGGGACTAGGGCATAACCGAACCTTGTTATCTGCAGTCTCTCTGACAATGCTTCATCAATTGATTTGGAAAGAGCGATTGAGACATCTTCTATCAAATGATGCATAATTCCATCTTTGGACTTTGCCCTCAGTTCGATGTCTAACATACTATGTTTTCCTAGACAACTAATAAGATGGTCAATAAACGAAAGGCCCGTACTTACCTTTGTTCGGCCTGAGCCGTCGATATTGACATCTAAGCTAACTGAGGTCTCATTTGTTGTTCTCTCGAGTCTTGCTGTTCTCTGGATACTTCTCCCACCAATAATGTTGCTATTTCGGTTGATTAAGCTGCTGCCTCGCTCAGTGCTCATGCTCTCACTTTTAATACATTAATATCTTCTTTCCACTACATATTCCTTATTGCTTAACTCAACCTCAAACTCAGTGGATAAAGTTTCTAATGATTAGAAAATTCAAGGCATTGTGAGTTAAGTGAAACCATAATAACAATCCGATCTCGATCAAAGGAGGTAAACTACCACCATGCTCAGTTTAGCCTCTTAATGCAATACAATAAAGGCTGCCCCTCCCCCCAGCGTAGCTCCTGTCCTTATATAGAGTACTGATTACTAATTTTAGTTCCTGTCATACCTGCAAAGGTGCACTTTGCTACAAGAAAAATGGTTCACAAAACTCTATTATCTGCAATAAAAATGGGAAACCTCGGAGGTTCAAATGTGGATAAAGTACGGTTAAAGAACAACAAATGCACGGCCACAACAAGCCTCCTTGGACCTTTCATGGATTTAACTAGAGTCTTCGACCAAGAAAGGGCCGACTGCAATCTTCAAAAGTTGGAAGAGGAATATGACGTTAGTCATACTACGAAGGTTACTAGTGATGATCATGATGATGACGGGACATGGTCACTGGCTACAGTAAGTTCTGGAAATCAGGATATGGAGAAGAAAATAATAACAATCGTCTTTTGGGATATACATGGATTTTCAGCTCTGTGTTATAGTCTTGAAGCTTATCCGATTTTGCTTACATCATTTCTTAAAGACTTTTTCGATGCAGCCACTCCAATTATATTAAAGCATGGCGGGATAGTTGATAAGTTCCTGGGTGATGGACTAATGGCTCTATTCGGGGCTAAACGAAGCCCATATTCCCCTGTAAGAAATTCTGCTGTCTGTGCAATAATTGCAGCTTTGGAACTTCGGAAGGAGTTCACAATCTTAAGACAAAAATGGAAGGAAATTTGGCAAAGATACATTCCTTCCCGGATAAATCTAGGGCTGAAGTGTGGGATCAATACTGGATATGCTTCGGTAGGCAAGCTAGGGTCTAAACATCATGACAATTATACCGCCTTTGGTGTTAATGTTAACCTAACCAAACGGCTGGTCGATCTATCAGACGAAAATGAGATAGTAATATCGCTAACAACTAGATCTAACGTAGCTGGACAATTTGCGTTACGACGGAAGGATACTGTAAACACTTTGAAAAATATTCCGGGCAGTTTCGAAATTTTTTCTGTAATAGGAAAAAGGCGAGAAACCGGGAAGTGATCCTTATTTTTATCGTATTTTTGACGTATCCACGGAGGTAGGGATTTATCCATTATTCAAGAAAATCAATTGATCGGCCATTGATCTAGAATGTATCAACCTATTGTTTATACTATACGTTACCCTTTACTACATTTGAGTCTGAGGGAAGCACGAGTTCCTTGGTGCCATGTTCCCTTGTGCCATGTTCAGATTGTTGAATATCTTTATCGTAAGTGCCGTTGAATCTGAATTTGTGGTACCGGAAAGCCTTAGAAGATGGAGATGATGTTATCATATGCGCATCCTGTAGGTGGACATTTGCTTTTGCTTTATTTCCTGAACTTTTATACTCAGCTTGACTTCTCTTTCTTTGGCGATGTTTTTTCCTTAAAACCTGGGCCACCTCTTTAAATCCTCTATTGGTTCTATGATTTTTTGGCGAGACGGCACGAACATTTCCAGCCTTCCCATCAGTCTTCTCAGCATGTAAACCATTCTCTGATTTTGTGGCCTTTGGAGTGCTCTTAGTTTTGTGAGATTTTGGCGCTTTTGTATTAACCATATATAATGCCTAAGATTATTTAGAATTCACATAATAACCATGCGAACCTATGTTTTTTAATGTAATCATCAAGCCTTGCTGTACAATTTTTCCGTCAATTGACTCTCTGCTATTAGATTTCGATGAATTGTGATCTAGGGGTATAGCCGCGCACGAGTTAAGGGCATCCATTCAGCGGTTTGGGAATTTTGGGATATTCTGAGGTATTACAGAGTCAGCCCCGAGATCCAACCGACAGCAATCTCTCAAAGGAACCGGATCAGGACTACATTTCCAAGAGTATCATAGTAGCTCATGCATCCAAGGTTTGGGCAAGAACGTTGGGAGTATTTCCGAGAAAAATATAAGTAAATGAATCAAACAGGGATCGAGATCAAAGGATAAGTTCTAAAAGGGGAACATCATTTTGCTTCACCTTGCCTCTTACCGCCTCAGTTGAAATCTCTATGACCGAGGAGGGAAATAAGACGGTGAAGGGATGATTAGTAAAGTCGAAAAAACTTAGAGAAGAAGATTAGATAAGAAGATTTTGTTGATAGTTAGGATATTTAGACACAATGCCAATAATTATATTGAATGACGTCAGTAAACGTAACAATGAATCAAAACAAGCGATACAATGCTGCAGTATTGTCCGCTATAGTTATATCCTCATTGCTTGGAACAGCCTTGCTTATTACTGGGAGTTTGAATACTTCCCAGAAGGCTATGGGACAAGCCGAGGAGGTATTTGGAGGAAATGCCACTTTTATTGAAGAAATCGAAGGGCAGCCCGCTAATCAGACTGCTAATCAAACGACGGTGCCAACACCACCTGCAAATCAAACCGCAGGAGCGCCACCAACAACAACAGCTGCGAACGTAACAACCAATGTCACAAGTAATGATATTCAGCCGGTGCTCGACAGCATAAGCTCCGCTCGTGAAGGGCTACAAGACAATGATACACAGGCAGCCCTTGAGGAAATTAATAATGCCGATGGAATTATCTTCTCACTTGTGAATGAAGAAGGCCAACAGAGTGGTCTCAGCGAACAGCTAAAAACATTACAGAGTAGTCTGGACACAGCCAGAGATTCCTTACGCAATAATGATGCCGCACAAGCTCTTGAAGATCTGAACACTGTAGATTCCCAGCTTCTTGGTATAACTCAATCATTGCCAGCAGATGAAGAAACCGAAGACGAAGACGAAGACGCAGACGCAGACGAAGACGAAGACCAAGAAGCCGAAGAGGAAGAATGAGATAAGAGGAAAAGAAGACAAGAAATACCTAAAGTGGACTGACCGTCGTCATTTAGTTGATAGGTGGATCTACTCCTAACCTTCTTTTTTCCTTTTACTAACTCAGGCAAACTATGGCATTGTAATATAAAAAAAACTTTTATAAAGACTGATCAGGAAAAATTAGTATCATCGTATCGCATGAATCGGAAATTGAAGCTGAGATATTCCATTACCCTCTCATCATTTACCCACATTGAACCTGTAGAAAGAACATTAGAAAGACTCCAGGGTCAGGGCTACGATGCTGTCGAAATGTTTGGAGAACCTAAAAAGATGGAAATGAAGAAATTAAGAGACATCTTAGATTCGTTCAGCTTTTCAGTGTGTGGTATTACCGGGATGTGGGGTTCTATAAGCGAAGAAGGTTGGAAGAGAAAAATTCTGAGTGCTGATAGAAGCATTACAAAGCATTCTGAGGAATATGTCATGGAATGCATCAAAATGTGTCAGTTCGTAGGGGGAAGAGAGATGAATATTTGTCTTTTTGCGGACAATGAGATGGCGACCTTTGACAGGAACCATAGAACCCTATCAGAAGACAGGAAAGGGGTGGTTACTCAAAAAGCCATTCCGATACTGGATAAGCTTTCTAGGTTCGCTGAAGACCACGGAGTGGACATGTTACTGGAACCCCTGAATAGGTATAGCACGCCTTTTTGCAGTACTGCAAGGGACGCATTAGACATAGCTTCAAAGGTAAATCAGGAAAACTTTGGGATTATGCTAGACACATTTCATATGAACATAGAAGAAGACACATTTGAAGACGCGATCTTAAAATCAAGAAAGCTGCTACGTCACATGCATTTTGCTGATAATAATAGAAAGATGCCAGGATATGCTCATACCAATTTTCTATCCATTATGCGTTCTCTTGCAAACATTGGTTACAAGGGGTATGCAAGCTTTGAGCCCACCATAGTCGACAGAAATTATGAACCCTCCACCAGAAGAGGACTGGAATATATTAAATCAATAGAAAAATCTCTGTCAGCAACAACTTCTTTGTCGTCCCCATCATCTTTCTCTAATTTTGCGGCTGTAAACTGATTACCTAAAATGCGCCCTTTGATTATTGGGCTCATGATCTTAGTTATTTGTCCTGCTATTTTTTAACCGTAGAGTTGAACGGTGTGGCATAAACTGAAGCTCCTTTTTATAGATCTATGATTTCCTTTATTCTCTGGGAGAGTTGCTCAAGTTGAACAGGCTTATTAATGATATCGATAATTAATTCTTGTTGTATCAACTCTCTTACAATCTGTTTGTCAAGTTCA
>JALZGI010000442.1 GCA_030861105.1 Thermoproteota archaeon | reverse complement strand
GTGGAAATCCTCAAAGCAGGACAAGCGGGACAGGGGAAACGTATGGTTTATACCTTATCCAACAATAAGAAAAGAAAGACCTCACCCAGCTGTTTTTCCCCATAGATTGCCATATTTATGCATAAAGTTACATGGAATTAGAAGAGGCATGATTGTATACGATCCTTTTATGGGAATTGGAAGTACAGCTATAGCTTGCCTTAATCTAGGTGTAGACTTTATCGGAACTGAGATAGATGCTGGATATATTCAAACAGCTCAAAAAGGCATCGATAGGATAGTGAACGACCGCTGCCTTAGAACATAATAAATGGTTCATTTTTAGTGTACACCTTTCTAAGGCAGAATAGATTTTGTCAATTAGCCCGAATAACCGCAAGGTATATTATGTTTTGAGAGTATGAATATTTTCAGATTGTCATTTTTTGGGGGCGGCTCAGGTAGCAATATCGACAAGAGCAAGTACGAACACTTGACGCTAAGCATAAGACAAACCGTTCTGGAGAGGGCTCGCTATAGATGCCATGGTTGTTCAAAAAAATTTGGTCCAAGCAATCACCCTCACTTTGAACATATCAATGGGTCGCTAAAGGACAACAGACCAGCCAACTTACGGCCACTATGCAGTGAGTGCTTCAAAGCCGTGGAGAAAAAGGAAACTAAAAAGAGTGGAATCCTAGGCGGTATGCGCGATACATTCGGGGGAATGTTTCAAAAATGAAAAATAATTCAATTATATACTATCCGTGTTGGCTAGCATATTTATCAGGTTGACTGCTCCAATTGATTAGTTAAGTGTGCGTTAGTCGGCTAACGTCACACGCGCTCAGGCAACCTCTCTTGAGTCCAAAAAATAATCTTTGTGGTCTTCAGAGCAAAACTGCTCAATTTTAATTACACCTCTATTAGAATCTCCTTCCACATGCGGCCACCCCTCATGAGCAAACTCTTTGCCACAGTAAGCGCAAGTTTTTACATCCATGGTGTTACTATTAAGGTTAGTATACATGAAACAACTTTATTTATTATCTTGCTATTTTTATGACACAAAGTATATTATAGTAATTTTATCTGAATAATGCCAATAATAGCATGGTGACACTGATAGTTGATAGTGCAACAGTTAATCTGTGATATATGTAATAAGGTACTTCTAGAAAAGGAAGGGAAATCTTATTTGGAGACTGGACAATTTCCTATATCTAAAGAAGAGGCTGATATGATAGATAAAGAACATAGAGGTCACGAGTGCCATATAGAAGCAGTTGAAAAATTGTAACAATTATCATGCGAGCTGTCCCCTTTACTTATCATAAGACGGCATCATCATCATCATCGTCATATTACTATAAATGCATATGTTGTGCGCTAAACGGTACATGAGTTAACAGACCACAATTGAGAAATATGTTATGGCGTGATGACTTTATCGGCATAGGGTATAGGTATCATGATGTATACATGAATGTCTTTCCTATATTCGAAGATAAGCGTTATGCCTCGAAAGTATGGGATAAGAGTATACATTGGTGGCCAGATGATGAAATTCGATTAAGGTTTGTTGAGGAAGGAAAAGGAAAGAATTACTGGTTTATTCTATACAATACGGCCCAGTATATTGACGATTGCACAGGATTTGTCAAGAATCTCCAGTTGTCGGATAATTATCAGCGCTTTAAGGCAGGATATGAGAAACAAGTGTTACTCCGTTTTGGCATATACAGGGAAAACTCCAAAAATGAGAGAGACAAAGAGGAGAGGAAGAAATTTGATCTTGAGCTATTAAAAAAACACAAGACGATTTACGATATCAAGTTTGTTGATGATACTTCAAGTCTTTCAAAAGACAGTATAGAGTTCAACTGCATAACCACTTTTGAGAAAAAATCTAAGGGTATGAATAATGCTTAGGAAATTTTTCTGTATTGAAGAATGCTCTGATTGTTGTATCTATCGTGAGTATTATCCTAGCGTTGAATATGGAAGGACTGGAGTCTTGCTCCTTCCAGACGAAAAACAAAAAATTGAGGCCTATGCAAAGGATCTAGGGCTGGAAGTAATAATTTTACCGCGCCTAGGAATTGGTAGAAGTAAGAGCAGAGTCGAACCTGAGAATATAATCGCATATCAGTTGATGGGAAAAAATTCGGATGGTGAGATATGCCCATTTCTGGAAATGGGAGGAATGGAAAGATCTCCCCATGGTGGCTTTAGATGCAAAATTTATAATAAAAAACCGATTGCGTGTAGTGCCTATCCAGTCAATGCAGAGGATAGGGAGGTAGTAACTCTTGACAGGAAATGCAAGTTTTGCAGGGTCAACAATATTGATGAAGAACAAGGCGGCGGCCTGTCAGTCCATAAGTCTGATTTAAGGATGGAAATTAGTGCTCTGAAGAAAATCCAAAAATATATGCGTGTAGATCCCCACATTGAAATTTGGAGGTATGCGACAGGGATTGGAGAAAAGGAAAAGCAAGAACATTTCTATCCGCAAGGTTGGGTCCTGCAAAAGGATATATGATAAGTTGTAAGAGATGTCTTTTTCTCCAAACGTTCGTTATGTAATTCTGAGGATATCCAAGATCTTTACAGAAAGACGAAAATCTTTCGAATTCCCATCAAGCAGGAAAACTATAACTAATAAGATGGCAAGTGTGCAAACACATAAATTTAACTGGCAAGACTTCGTGGGTCAATGCGAAAACATAAAGGGACTAACCATTCTGTGATATCTATAATAGCCATCTCGACGATTTTCATAGCTTCTTTCATACTATCCGGAAGCCAATTTTCTCAGCAGGCATTTGCGATCCACGAAGGAAATGCAACAACTGCAACTACTCAAAGCCAATTGAC
>JALZGI010000391.1 GCA_030861105.1 Thermoproteota archaeon | reverse complement strand
GTTCCCTTTTCAAGGAACACGAACAGTTAGATTAGAAGAAGCATTCTTGGGAAGTCTTGCTATTATTAATTATTACCTCTACGCATAGTGACTACAGCTCTAATATCCTGGCAATATTACTGGGCTGATAAAATCGCTGCATACATGTGAAAGTTATAAATTTATTAACGGGGAAAATACAAGGTTGGGTTATCGATGGGCCACCGAAAGTACAGTGCACCGCGGCGAGGAAGTGTTGCTTTCCGACCACGCTCCCGCGCAAAGAGCTTAGAGGCTAGGGTCAGGAACTGGCCAGACTTGAATGATGAAAAGCCAAGCCTCATGGGATTTGCCGGGTTTAAAGCTGGTGGTATTACCATAATGACGGTTGACGACCGTGAAAAGACGCCCAATTTCGGAAAGCACTTTTTGAATCCATCCACAGTGATAGCCACTCCTCCTGTTCGAGTTGTAGGAATTCGTGGATATAAGAAAAGTGTAGATGGTAGCTATGTGAGTTTTGACGTTTACTCAAGGGACGCTCCAAAAGAGCTTTTACGTAAGACCAATTTAAAGTATAATGAAGCTTCCGTCGCTGAGGCAGAAGCAAGCTTGTCCACCGTAGATAAAATTATGGCAATTGTCAGTGTGATCCCTAGAGATGCACATTTGTCCCAGAAGAAACCATTTGTATTTGAAATTGCCGTGTCTGGTAGTGATAACCAGAAAAAATTCGAATATGTTAAAGACCTACTTGGCAAAAAGGTCCGAATTAACGATGTTTTTCGGCTTGGACAGTATGTGGACGTACTTGGCATTACTAGGGGCAAAGGAGTAGAGGGGCCAATTACACGTTTCGGGGTTAAGCGGAAGCAGCACAAATCTAGAAAGAGTGTGCGGGCAGTTGGAACATTAGGACCTATATCACCAGCTGTCGTTATGTATACGGTGGCTCGACAGGGTCAAAGGGGATTTCACCAAAGAACCGAATATAACAAGCGGATTTTGTTAATGTCATCCTCAGACAAGGAGGCTGGATTAGATATCAATCCAAAAGGAGGTTTCAAACACTTTGGCCTTATTAGAGAGGACTACATAGTCCTGCGAGGCTCTGTACCTGGGGTTCCAAAAAGAATAGTAAAAATTCGCCAACCGATAAGAGATTCCCATAGAAAGGTAATCGAACCAAAGATTTTGGAGGTTCTGTCTCGATGAAGAATGAGCTGATCGTAACATCAATTCATGGGGAGAGTGAAGGTACTGTGCAGTTACCCGATGTCTTCAAAACACCCTTTAGGCCGGACGTGATACATCGTGCCTATGTCAACCTGTCCTCACATAAATTTCAAAGACAAGGTCGATATCCAGCAGCAGGGGAAATAGTAAGCGCTGAATCCCGAAATACCGGGCTCGGAATTGCAAGGCTTGCACGTATTCGAGGACAGGGATTCAGCAGAGCCGGTCAGGCAGCCGGAGTCGCTGGAGTAAGAGCCGGTAGAATAGCACATCCGCCTGAATCTTGGAAAGAGATCCACAAGAAGATTAACAAAAAAGAAAGACACCTTGCACTTAGCTCTGCTATCGCAGCTACTGCTCGCAAGGACCTTATAGCGAAAAGAGGCCACCGGGTTGAAGGAATCTCCGCTTTTCCGATAATATCTTCTGATAGTATAGAGTTACTAACCAAGTCAAGAGACCTTTTGAATGCCTTGCTAGCCTTTGGGCTATCTGAAGACCTTTCGAGATCCGGTGCAGGGAAGATCAAGGACACAAAGAATGGCAGTCTAGCGAAGAAAACAGGGACCGGTCCACTTATTGTTGTGAGGAGGGGATCAAATGTGTGCAGAATCTCCAACTCCATACCAGGCATGGACATCAAGGATGTTGAATCGTTGAGCGTACTTGATTTGGCTCCTGGAGCGAAACCAATCAGACTGACCATATTTTCTAAGAGCTCCTTGACGAAACTCGAAAGATTCAGGCTTAATGACTACTATGGGGGAGTACAATGAGTTCAAAAATGAGCGGGAAGAAAAAGAATCAGAAAGCGGTGTCCGAAGAAAAGGCAAGCAGCATATTTATCCAGCCTTATGTAACTGAGAAAACGTTCAATGTTATCGAGAAAGAGAATAAACTGACTTTTATCGTAACTCAAGAAAGTACAAAAAGAGAAATTCTCCAAGCTATGAAGTCAGTTTATGAAGCCGATACGAGTGAAGTAAATACTGCTAAAACTATTCGAGGTAAGAAGGCAATCATAAAGTTTAGGAACGAGGGAGGAGCACGTGAACTCGCTACGCGTTTGGGCCTTGTTTAGTTCTCACCATTTGCCAGTTAGGTTTAAAAGGAGCAGATAACTGGAGACAGATGATTCCGAATGGTACGTGAATTTAAGTTCAAGGGTTATTCGTTGCAACAGTTGCAATCTTCTTCTATAGAATCAATATTACCACTTCTCAACTCGCGACAACGTAGATCTCTTGACAAAAGAGTCGATAAATACATGAATGACGAGAAGAGAAAACTGCGTGAAGAAATCAAGATGGCAAAGGAAGGTAAATTGAAAGGCCTTCTGAAGACCCATGTAAGGGATATGATTATTCTTCCTGATATGATAGGTCTCAGTATACAGGTTCATAATGGAAAAGATTTTTCGACTGTTTTGATCCGACCAGAAATGATTGGACATTATTTAGGCGAATATGCCATCACTAATAAGAGGGTCCAGCATGGCGCACCTGGTGTGGGCTCCTCGAGATCCAGCTTGTATGTCCCCTTGAAGTGAGATTTTTATGGGTAAGCGTAATTACGCCTTTCAAGATTTCGACAAATCTAGGCACGTCAGAGCAAGGATTAAGGATAAAGATATTTCCCATAAGCATTCAAGAGAGATCGCACTTGCAATAAAAGGGATGTCTCTGGAGAAATCAAGAGAATTTCTTGAGCGCGTCTTATCGAAGGAAATTGCTGTACCCTATAGAAGGTACAATAATGAGGTCGCCCACAGGTCAAATATTCGTGATGGTTTTTTTGCGGGTAGGTTCCCGAAAAAAGCTACGAAAGAATTTCTAAGACTCCTCGACAACTTGGAATCTAATGCAGAGTACAAGGGGTTGGATCTTGATAGACTGATGATAATTAACGCTGTTGTCCATAAGGCAAGGAAACTGGAGAGATTTATGCCGAGAGCAATGGGAAGGTCGACGCCTAAAATAGACACTTTAGTACACGTAGAATTAGTAGCCAAGGAGATGAGGTAACAATGAACGCTGTTAAGAATGTTATAAAAAGCAACTATAGAAACATGGAACTTGATGAGTTTCTGTCCCAAACATTAAAGGACGCAGGGTATGGATTTGCTGATGTACAGAAGACTCCGATCGGAACCAGGATAACATTGTACGTGACTCGGCCCGGTCTTGTGATCGGTCGCAAGGGAACAGGAATTAAGGATCTTACTGCTAAACTTGAGCAAAAATTCGGACTCAATAGTCCACAGATTTCAGTTATGGAAGTTTCAGTCCCAGAGCTGAATCCCAAAATAATGTGCAATAGGATAGCTCAGTTAATTGAGAGGGGCACTGCTTTTAGGAGAGCAGCTCTGTGGACCATCAATACTGTTATGAACGCCGGGGCTCTAGGAGTCGAGGTATCTATTTCAGGAAAGCTCCGAAGTGAGCGAGCTCACTTCGAAAAGCACTCTGCTGGAATAATCCCCAAAAGTGGCGATGTCGCATCACGGGTGGTTAATACTGGGATAACTCATGTATTAACCAAAATGGGCTTAATGGGTGTACAGCTTCGAATTGCATTGAAAAATGAACTGCCTGATGAGTTCGAAATTGCGGATGGTCAGGAAAATAAGGAAAGGGCAATATCTAGTCAGGAACCATCTTCTACGACTCAGGACGAAGCGCCATCCGCAGATAAGATTTCGTCGCCGGAGAAAGAGCAACACGCAAAGGAGTTAACTGCAGAGGGAGCCGCAAATGGCTAGAGTCAAGCTGCGAAGTCTTCATGACATGAATCAAAGTGAATTAAAGGACAAACTTTCAGAGCTTAGAACCGAACTCATCAAGCTGAAATCGGAACGGGCAAAGGGTACACTAAAAAAAGAGACTGGTAGTATCAGATGGATAAGAAGAGATATAGCAAGAATACTAACTATACTCAGGGAAAAGTAGGTCTCAAGCATGGTTAAAGCAGATACTATAATCTCCCACGAAATTATAGGTCGTGATATTCAGATTTTGGATAAAGCCTCCGAAATGTCAAAAATCCTTCATGGCCGCATTATCGGCGAAACAAAAAATACAATTTTGGTCAGAACCGCGAGCGGGACCAAAATTATACCTAAGGAAAATTCTAATATTATAAAATTTAACCTTGATACTGGCGTTTGCTTTATAAATAGTTCTTCGTTGATAGGAAGACCGGAGGATCGAATTTCAAGAAATCGATAAGTGTTTGAAGATGGTTAGAAATATTGGCATATCAGTTACTTCTCCTAGAAAGACCTGTTCTGACCCGCAGTGCGTCTTTCATGGATACCTGCCGGTCAGAGGCAAATCTTACAGTGGTTTAGTAGTAAGTTCAAAGTCAAACAAGATGGTCGTTGTCGCACGGGAATACCCTCACCCTGTTCCCAAGTACAAAAGGTTGGAGAGAAGTAGATCTAAGGTACATGCCTACCTACCTCCATGTATTTCCGCGAAAGAGGGGCAGCAGGTAAAAATCGCTGAATGCAGGCCTCTCTCGAAGACAGTTTCATTTACCGTTATCGAGGCGGAGACTAATGGCAGCTAAGACAAGGGCTGTTTCTGCAAAAGGAGTAGAAGAATTCCGCCCCTACATTACTAGGGCGCTGCCGGTTACCGCTACCC
>JALZGI010000390.1 GCA_030861105.1 Thermoproteota archaeon | reverse complement strand
TCTGATTTTAGTTTCTCGTTTGTCTCACTTTCTTGATCTCCGCCCTCACTTCTTGGGTCTCCATTACTGCTTCTGTCGCCATCACTCGTCTGGTCGCCGACCTGAGCAAAGGCAAATGGTGTCGCTGCAGTCATAGCTAACAGCCCAGCGATTACCAACACAAGGGCAATTGGTATCATTTTGTTGTTCATCATAGATTCAAAATCTGTTGTCGAAAATCATTATATTTGAAGTGCTTTACACTATGACATAATAATATCCGATGACATTAGGCTCCCATTTATTTCTGAGATCTCTTATGAAAAAATCCGATAAAATGCTAGGATATAATTCTTCTCGGTCGATTGTGAAAAAGCCCGACTCTTCCTGCGATCTTTAGTACTAGCGAGTTTCTTAGTTTAGAAGTTATGTTATGCTATGGTCTTAATGTATTTCGGTAGGTTTACTAAAACAAATAAGAAAGAGAAACTATACGTTATGTCACCATACGTACTATAGCATTTTTAACCACAATTCAGATATGATGTAGCTCTTTAGGTATTTGCAACAACAATGAGTCATCAAAATGCAATTATAGCCATGTTGGCTATCCTGTCAATAGCTGCCCTCGTGGGAGTGTTTACCGTTCAAGTCGCAGATGCTCAACTTCCAAGACTTTCTGTAGGCGCAGACGGGGTAAGATTCCAAACGGAAGAATTTGGCGTCAGTGCAGATGCAAGTGGTGTCCAGATTGTCCCTCTAGTGAGACCTACGCCTGAGGAGTAGCTCTGAGTAGGGACCTTCCCTTTTTTTATTTCTAACACAGTCACATTATTCTGTTGGTAAGAAATACTGCAGAAGGTGTGAATGTTACTTTGTCACTCGTAAGGTATTCTGCGAGTGTTGTGGAATGCAGCTAAGAGCTAACCCACATTGCGGAAGAGTGTATAAGGAAAAGGTCAGAGTAAAGAGGAAAAAAGAGTTAGAGTGTCTTGAGACAAATTGTGATGCAGGTGTATAGTCACATTCTACACTTCTATCGAATATTTCGATTCTACTTATTCCAAAAATAATTAAAGGGTAGTTAGCTGTTATCTATCGATATTCCTTGTTGAAGGTCGCGACAAACCGACTAATGTTTTCTCTTGCATTTGCGATCGCCTCCAACACTTCTTGATAAGAGCGTCTTACCTCAGGATTGTTCCCAATCTTGACTTTAGCGTCCTCTATCATGCGCTCAAATTTTTGGATTCCAGAAGTGAGATCATTCTGCCAATTACTCGACATGAGTAATGTTCTACTTCATTGCATTAGAACATTCTGGAAGATTAGAATCATGAAAATACTGTACTAGACGTATAGACGACAAGTCCTATCCTGTGATATTCGTTAGTAAGTTCAGACTTCCATCTTCATTTAAAGACCGCTGCAAACTCTTCGTTTCCTTCCTCATGGATAACTGCCGACACTAGTTTTTCCAATAGATCCTTTGGCATCAGGGGAGAAGTAAACGTAACGACTTTTTTCATCTTTGTACCAATCATTCTTAATAGTTCTCCTCCCACCATTCTCCCACCGGATCCCCGCCGAATAATTGAATGGTTGCAGCTAACGCGTCTTCCTCATTTGCAAAAATAGCTCTAAAAATATCATAACTAAAAATATCATAGACTTCTTCCTCTGTCAAATGAAATCGCGACATTAACCCTGGGTCCCTTCCATTCGTTCTATCTTCCTAAAACGGCTACAACTGCAAATATTGGCAGTTTCATACTTATCATATTATTAACAGCTCCTTCGCATTACTACTCTGCTCCTTTTCCTTTTCCTGGACTTGGTTCTCCATAATATTTTTAAGGTCTTCACATATCTTTTTGTCCGGTATTAATTGATCTACCAAGTCCTTTAGTTGGCCCAGCTCAAGACCCGTATCCAAACTGTTTTCCAGAAATTGATATTTGTATTTGAATGATTCGACATTTAGAATATTTCTTAGTTGGTATAACATCATTTTACCATAGAGCGTCAAAACATAATGATTTCCTACTTTTTTTGTTAGACCAAATCTTTTGAGATTATGCAATCTGCTGAAGTACTCTTTAGGCGAGACTACTGGTGACTTCAACTCATTACTTGATATTCCTATTCTTCCCGCCCCCGCAATAGACAAGAACAGATCTCTTGATAACTTATCTGAGAGTATACGCATTGTCTGGTCGTAGATTCGTGTATGTCTTTTGGATGATCGAATAATCTTGGTGTTATTGTTGGTGTTGGTTTGTGGCATTATTATGATCTTTCCTCCAACTCCCTTTGAAATTCCCTCCTTGCCTTTTGATCAATCTCCTCCATTATTTGCTCATATTCCCTAATAGAGATATCATGTTGTTGTAAAAGTACGAGCGAGATAGATTCTAATACATCCCTACGATTTCCCAATATCTCCGTACAGGAGTAAATTTTTCTAATTCTTTAGATACTCTAAATAATGGGGTCATATCGTAAGAACGTTTATTTCCAAAGTCCTTCTCTCCCATATTAGATAGAGCCGCAGGAGAATGAAACAACACGACATCAAGATACTAGAGTTGCTTCAGTGGCGCACTCTTGCGGCTTAAATATAACATATCTAAAAGATACAAAAGTTTTCTGAGACAATATCACATAACTTACTTCACCAGACTCATACACAATCCAATGTTAGTTTTCGTACTCTGTGAACCTAAAACCTATAGATTCCAGTGCTTTAAGGGCCTCACGTATCTCTATGTCTATGTCTGATTTTTTATTTGAGTTATCAGAGATCACATCAAAATAGTCTTCGTTATTATTGTTGTTGTAGACCTCTGTCGTCATATTAGGACTTGAGGTTAAGAATCAAAATATTAGTGTGTTTGAGTATTTAGCATGACTAATCTGTAAAATCTCGTAGGCATTTATCCTAATCAAAACCAGCCATTTTATGGAGCGGAGCGGAACATATGCTATCTCCCACTCTCCGAACTGATATCCATTGTTTATATCCTCAAAGACAATTTAGCTAGCTCGTTCCCATTTGGTTTGTCGTAATATATGTCAGAGAGTATATTCCACAATTGTTGTAGGACAATCACATTATTCTGTTGGTAAGAAATACTGCAGAAGATGCGAATGTTATTTTATTACTCCCAAGGTTTTCTGCGAATGTTGTGGAATGCAAATGAGAGCTAATCCGCATTGCGGAAGAGTGTATAAGGAAAAGTTCAGAGTTAGGAAGAAACTGGCTGCGGTCTTTCGATTTTCTTTTTCCATATTAGCTAATCTTAAATACGATAGTTTAGACAATACTGCTGGGACCTAATTACACAGGGATCGAATCTCTGCACACCATATCCGCAGGAAGGTCCTAGAC
>JALZGI010000363.1 GCA_030861105.1 Thermoproteota archaeon | reverse complement strand
TAACTTATGCTTTTAAGACCTTTTTTCACATTCTCGTATATAGGATATAATGCGGCCATAATATACTGGTCCAGTCTGTTTTTATTCCTATTTTTCTCTTTACCGACCACTTATGCCAATATTCTGATCCTTTTTATCTTTTAAAAGATTACAATTCAACTCCAAGGTAATAACAACGGTTAATAATCAGGATTTGATACACGATTTCAGATAAAGCCGCAGGAGTTAGAAATCGTAGCCTTCGAAATTACAACCTATATTGTTGTCTAAAACAGGTAATCCTTTTCCTCTTCCTTTCTTCTGAGTAATAGTTTCCATATTTGCACTTACTTTGGTGCAATCGTTTACCCTTGATAACTTAAATAGTTTTAGTTGTAAACAATGGGTATGCAGGAACAACAAATTAAGGAAAAAATAAAAGACAGATATGGCAAAATTGCCTTAACTGGAACTGAAACATGTTGTGCGCCTACTATAGAATTTAAAGGCGGCAAATCTAGCTATAGTTGCTGCTCCCCATCTGACTCTGCAACAGTTGTGGGTTATGAGAGCAAAGAATTAGAGTCTATCCCTAAGGCTTCAGTTTTAGGAGTAGGTTGTGGTGCTCCTCTACATCATGCAGAAGTTGGAGAAGGAGAGACCGTCGTAGATTTGGGATCCGGAGCAGGAATAGACGTATTCTTATCAGCCAATAAAGTCGGAGGGTCTGGTAAAGTAATAGGCATAGATCTGACTGATGAGATGTTGGAGAAAGCAAGAAGAAATGCAGAAGAAAACGGTTATACAAATGTAGAATTCAGAAAGGGAGATATAGAGAAAAGAATTCCTGTTGAGGATAATTCCGTAGACCTAGTCATTAGCAACTGTGTTGTAAATTTGACAACCGATAAAGTGAATACATTCAAGGAAGTTCATAGAATTCTAAAATCAGGGCAAGCAAGAATGGTAATTTCTGATTTGGTAACAAATAAAGAGGTGGACAGTGATTCTGTGGATTCTGACCAGTGGTGTAGTTGTATTGATGGAGCATTAACAAAAGAGAACTATCTTGATAGCATTAGAAAAGCAGGATTTCAAAATTCCGAGATATTGGAGGAGAAACTATACACTCAAGAAGTGGGCGATAACAACGTTGATGGTAAAAGGAGAATCAGTAGCATTGTGGTAAAAGCAGTAAAGTAATAAAAAGGGAGAGAATTAGATTGAAATTCTCTTTTGGTTCAAAATCAAAAACAAGACAAAAGAGATCCATTCTTTTTGTCTGTGTAGAAAATGCAGGAAGAAGTCAAATGGCTGAAGGTTTCTTTCGAAAATATGCTCCTGAAGGATATGAACCTATAAGTGCAGGAACAAAGCCCACTTCTCAAATAAATCCAATAGTAGTCCAGGCTATGGATGAAATTGGAGTGGATATCAGGCAACAAAAATCAAAAGATATCACTGAAGATATGGTGAGAAATTCCACGAAAATTGTTAACATGGGTTGTATGGATAAATCATTTTGTCCTACGCTATTCATTCCTAATCTAATAGACTGGGGAATAGAGGATCCAAAGGGAAAGCCATTAGAACAGGTAAAGGGAATCATGGATGACATTGAGCAAAGAGTAAAGCAACTTGTCGCAAACCTTTCAAAAGATATCTAAGAGACTGAGTTCAAATCAAAAAAAGTTTATTGCAGAAATTATTGGCACATTCGTTGTAGTTGTACTCGCTACGGGTTCAGTTGTAATAGATGCGAAGACAAATGGGATATTAGGCATCCCATTTATTGCATTTGCTCCTTTTGTAGGAGTTGCTATAGGAGTCTACCTTTTTGGTAAAATCTCTATGGCACATTTTAACCCTGCAGTTACAGTTTGCTTTCTAATTACTAGACATATCACGAAAGTTCAATTATTATATTACTTGGCTGCAGAGATAATTGGTGCTTTACTAGCAAGCCTATTTGTAAAACATGCAATAGGAACTGAAGCCTATCTAGGTGCTAATGCTCCAAATTATGCATTTCCTCTACCCCTCATATTTGGTATTGAGATACTTGCATCAGGTCTTTTGATGGTTGTAATTTTTGTAGTAGTGTATACCAAAGGTCTGAAGGGATTCAGTGGAATTGTAATAGGAGGAATAGTAGGTCTAGATATATTCTTTTTATCATTCATATCTGGTGCTTCTATGAACCCAGTCCGTTCTCTAGCACCTGCAGTATTGTCTGGGGTAATGACAAATTTATGGCTATATTGGACTGCCACTTTTATTGGAACATCAATTGTTGCTTTCCTTTTGAAGAAAAAGTTGGTTTATTAAATAGATTTGTAGCGCTTCATTAGTTGAGTCTCAGGATGGGTATAATCTATGAAGTTTCTTCTTATGAGAGACCAGTATTCCTAAATATGACATTTTCACATAATCTACTGGGATCTAAAATAGACAGAAACATGCCGCAGGAAGGTCCTGGACTCGACTATGGTTTGCGGCATACGCCTGGTTGGGTCTCCTGCGGTTTTTTGTTAATATCAGATAACTTTGTTAATCATGCCTTTAATACTATTTTGTTATTATCTAAAACGACCACCAAATATATCATGCTACCGAGGGAGACTCAACGGGTTCTGTTCGGATGTTTCATGTTGGGTCTCCTGCGGTCTTCTATGTTATGC
>JALZGI010000356.1 GCA_030861105.1 Thermoproteota archaeon | reverse complement strand
GCTGCAATGTGATGCTCTAATAAGATGCCCAAGCTGCTTGTGACCGTTTAATGCCCTCAAAATCTGAGAGCTGAAATCTAGAATATTTTCTGGTGCTTTAAAATAAACAATAGCATTCTCTTCATAGACAACATCGAAACCTTGCTCAAGAACCTTGCATTGCAAGTAGAGATCTAGCGCTATTACATTCTCCGGTATTGCAATACCTTTTGCAATTTTAGAAGAAATGGACAAGGCTCTGCCCATAACCGTATATTGTGATAACCCTTGTTTCCGAATGGACTGCAGCCACTGAGCAATAAACAATGAAGCTCTCGATACTATTGACTGTTCTTGTAGAAGCGGTATCGGATTGGAAGCACACAGTCCGACATTTCCTCTTATTGAATTAACGAGGTGTGCTGTAGCAGCTGAGTCTAGAATTATATCAGCATCATAAAGAACTATTATCTCGCCGCTTGCCTCTTTGAAAATTTCGTTCCATGCGGCGGACACACCTCTTCTCTTGTCGTGATGTAGGAGCTTGATATTCAGCCAAGGATTTTTTGTAGCAATTTCTTCAACTATCTTGCAAGTATTATCGGAAGAATCATCTGAGATTATTACCTCAGCGATCTTAAAGCTCGTCGACCCCACGACATCGACCGTCCTATTCACATTATCATCAGTGGTCATGAAATCACTATCCGGATACCCTGACTGAACGATTGAATTATGCATCATGACGATAGATTGCAGAAGACGCGATATATTGCCTTCTTCGTTAAGGGACGGAATTCCGATGGATACAACTTTCTGCTTATCTGGTAGCTTTGCATCAATAAACTCCAATAACAGTATCTATTGAACAAAGGATATTACTGGAATTTTATCTTTCCATAGGTATTCATAGGTAGAGGTCAATCACATAACTATAACAGATTGAAAAGAAATCAGGCTCATGGCTTGGAGGCGGATCATTACGCTCAGCTACTTAGAAATGTCGGATTGCAAAAAGAGGATCTAATATATCCGGTTTTTGTTTATGATTATGATTATGATTATGATAGCAAGAATCAATATTTTTCAATAGAGGACTCGACATGGAGATTTGCCAAAGTACACACCGAGGCTCTATCTAAGCATCTTCAGTCAGTAGTCGATAGCGGGATCTCATCGGTCATTTTATTTGGTATTCCTAGGAAGAGAGATGCTCGCGGCTATGCTGCGCTTCAAGAGAACGGAGTGGTTCAAAAAAGTACAAAAAGAATTAAGAAAGAATTTGAAGGAGTAATTAAAATTATAACTGATGTATGTATTTGTCAATATAACCTGTCTGGACATTGCGGATTGATTAAAAGAGACAGGAATAGGAGAGGCGAAATTGTGCACAATGATAGCACTCTAGCTTTGCTTTGTGAAATTGCAACTAAACATGCCGAGTCTGGAGCTGACATAGTAGCTCCATCTTCAATGATGGATGGTCAGGTAAAATGCATACGGTCTTCTCTTGATGCAAGGGGATTTAGAAATACCAAAATATTGGCGTATTCGGCTAAACATGCCTCTTCTCTTTATTCTCCGTTCAGAATGACTTCATATTACAAACATAGCGCTAACCAGTTGCATATAGATAAGTCATCATATCAGGTAGGATACGCAAATCCTAGACAAGCGGCCCTGGAGATCCAGGCTGACATTCAGGAGGGAGCAGATATGGTAATGATAAAACCTAGTCTTGCATATTTAGACGTGGTATCAATGGTGAAAGAAACGACTCGCCTTCCAGTGGTAGTTCAGAACGTTTCCGGGGAATATGCCATGATTAAAGCTGCAGCTAAGAGAGGCTGGATAGACGAAGAGGAATGGAAGGTCAATTGCTTTTCATCAATTAAGCGGGCAGGGGCTAACAGTATCATTTCCTACTTCTCTCTGGACATAGCAAAATATCTTGATAGATAGATAGATATTTTATCACAAAAGCTATGGACCCACGGTCCTAAGCATATTAGTTTTAACAGAATGACGCGTTGAGACGTGGTCCAGTTACCTCCTTAAATTGGACCAATGCAATTTTTTTGAGCATTTTACTTAATTTGCTTTTCCTTTTACTTGTTAAGATTCAGGCGACAAAGTCAATAGTTTCTTTAAAAGAAGTGGCACACGTGGTTCAGGAATTAACAAGCCAATATTAAGGCGGAATATCTGCAGAAGGATCCCTTTGGAGAAGTGTGTCTACTGCGTGTTATAATACTTCATCCTTTTTCCTGCATTGGAAATAATACAAAATAGTGCTTCGATGTGATAATTAAAGAACTCATTTAACGCTGTGGGTAAAACCGTCCGAAGTGCAGTCATAGAAGGTGAATAATGTTAGTTTTGCTGATATATTCTTAATTATTTACAAAACAAAGCCAATTACCGGAGCCATGAATATTCTGATCTTCAACGATAACGAGAGCAGAGTGTTGGGCTATAAGCGAGAGCTTGAATCTAGAAATCACAATCTTTTAGTCACCCACACTCCTGAAGCATGTCTCAGCTTGTATCAAAGTGAATTGCAGGAAATTTTTCTTAAAACTGATCCAGTGGAGCACATACAACCTTTCGATGCAGTGATTTTAGACTGCGACTCTTGTGGGATTGGTGGATTGGAGATTGCCAAAGAAATACTAGCAGTGAATCCAAGACAGAGAATAGTACTGATAGTAACAGCCAAGGTCTATCAGAGTATTGCAAAGTCTCCAGAGGAAGTAAAATCCTCGTTGGCGATCTTGCAAAAACCAATTCCTGACCGCAGTATTGTAGATATTATTGAGCTAAAGGAAGTCTATTTGGAATTACAAAAGATGAATGTGGATACGAATATTATCAAACGCGCCAATTTTAGACATGACCAAATAGTCAACATTTTGAATTTAGTGACTAACTCGAAGGCAGCCCATCGGGAGAGAACTTTTCAGATTTAAACCGAGATGACGCAGCCTTTCCCGTATAAAGAAGGCAGGCTTTGGTTCAACGAACATGAGGGCAATGCTATTGCCTATTTTAATACAGTAAATTCAACATTGGTTGGATACCAAATTCCATCCAAGGGAGAAGCGTGGGGAATACATCCAATCCACTACAATTTACCTTAGACAATAATGGTTCTGCTTGGTTTACCGAATGGATTGAAAATAAGATTGGCGTACTGAACGCAGAGAGAGCAAAAAGTCTACCATTGTGGATATCAATTCAAGAAAATAGCACAACAATAAGTTTAGACAAGGAAAAAGATCATGGTGGAAAATCTATCGAGGCTTTTGTTTATCCCAATAAAAGCAATTTGGATGCAGAAACAGAGGAGGAGCCTGTTGAAATGACAGTGGCAGGAACTATGTCTCATACAGGCAAACTGTAGAATCTGACAAATCAATTTAGTAAGAAAGTGATAATGTGAATATAGTATATCGAAAAGGATTGTACATTATAGTTACTGAGATTTTGGATATATGCTAATTAATAGTTTCACGATTTATGCTTGCTATTATCTCTGATATAATATGTAATAATTATCTATTAGAATTGGTCAAATTCAACGAGTCAACCATTCTCTCAAATGTTGGCAAATATTTCTCATAACTCTCGGTAGCCGCAATATATGAGAGGATATAGCCCATATCTCTATTGACAGCATAAATTTCCATAATCTTGGATAGAACGCCCGAGACTTTTTCTGTATATACCACTTTGTGTGCCTGTGTCTTCCCCGCAATAGTTATAGGTTGTGATTCAAGGATTAGCCTAACTGCGGGATCTCTTGTAGGGGATGTTACAGTAGGGGGTCTTTCCAACAAACTAATCTCCTGATCTGTAAATTGTTTTAATGAGGTATTGTTATTGTTATCATTATTATTGGTTAAATTCTTGACTGCAATATAGAAAAAAACAGATTCTCCAAATTCTCTTAGAGGAGGATCAAAGATCATAAGAAAAGTCAAATTGGCGCCTGGAGGTATTTCCTCATTAACCCAGGTAATAGGATAGAGCAAACTAAACCCATGCTCTGGATTCGTATAATTTGTGAAATTGCTACCAGCCACTGGTATCTTTTGGTTTGTCAGCTCTCCAAGGGTCTGCTGCGCCACAGCATCTTCTGGCTGCAGTACAAGGCCAAGGTTTTGTTGAGCAAGTATAAAAACCAATAACAGATTTACAGTATATACAGCTAAAATCCTTCGATACAATTTAGAACTATATGCTTGCAAGAGGGTTAGACTATCTAAATCGATAGGGGATATATAATTTAAAAAGAGAGATATCACTCGTCTCAGCTTAAATTGGTGAAAACCGTTAAGAGTCTCTAGTGGAGTTATAAAGTCAGGGGCTGACACCTAGCATTCCAGTTTCTGTATTTGTTTTAGATATAACTTCTCAATATCAAACAAAGAAGCTGTTATATACTCATAACAGGTTAAAGACAGGAATTTCACTGTGGAGTTAGATCCAGATATGAATCGGGATGAGCATAAC
>JALZGI010000354.1 GCA_030861105.1 Thermoproteota archaeon | reverse complement strand
GCTGCACACAGATGATTATCATGGTCATGCTAGGATTCTTGTAGATGAAGACCGTCAGCTTATAGTAGGCGCCACGTTCATCGGCCCACAGGTAGGCGAATTGTTACATTCAGCTACGATATCAATTGTGGGTGAAGTTCCTCTAGCTCGACTTTGGCATGCCGTGCCCTCATTTCCAACTATGAGCGAAGTTTGGATACGGTTGCTTGAAACCTTATGGATTTTATGTATCAATTGACAGAATTGACCTTTGCTTTTGCTTATTGCCGGTAGTATCTAGACATCAAAATACTATCTGATAATTACTCCTTATGCCCAGCCGCTCTTGCAACTACTTCAGAGAGTGCTGGATGAATATGAATAGTCCCAGAAATGGAGTCAATTCTACCATGGCCATATCTCATGGCCACAAGAACTTCGTGAATAAGAGTCGACGCTTCAGTTCCTATGATATGACAGCCAAGTATCTTTTTGTCAGCTTTATCTACTAGAAACTTTACAAAACCATCTCTGTCTTCAATGGCTTCTCCCATTGCAGTGTTGATATATGGATAAACAGACTTGTAATAATTTATGCTCATGTTTTTCAAGTCTTGTTCTCTAAGACCTACCCCTGCCACTTGTGGTGAAGAAAATATCGCGTGAGGCATTGCATAATAGTTAACAGGAATTTTCTCCGTAGAAGATGCAATAATGTTGTAATAAGCATACTGGGCCTCATTGTTTGCATTGTGTTTGAAAAGGTAACGTCCAACTATATCTCCAATTGCAAATATCCCTTTTGCCTTAGTCTCAAGATACTTATCTGTTACAATGTAACCTTTTTCATTGACGCTTACGCCGGTCTTATGAAGGTCAAGAGTATCCGAGTTTGGAATTCTTCCTGCAGCAACTAGTAGTTGTTCTGAGACAATATCAAGCATTTTTGTTGAAGCATCATCTCTTTTTGTTGCTGTTATATGGAACTTAGTTCCACCACTACCATCCGTGTCTTTTGAGACAGACTTGGCCTCATATCCTAGATAGACATTATATTTTTTGGAGAATATCTCTGTAAACTTTTGTGAAACCTCTTCATCTTCATCTGGAATTAATACGTCTCTTCTCTGTACTATGTTTACCTCTGTTCCAAGAGCACCAAAAAAGTGTGCTAGTTCACATGCGATATATCCTCCCCCAATAATTGTAAGTGTTTTTGGCTGCCTTTTTATTCGAAAAATCTCATCACTAGTAAGATATCCTGAGTTTTCCAAACCATGTATATTGGGGATTCTTGGTCTAGTGCCAGCGGCAATTAGTATTTTATCTGCAGTTAGTATTTTTTTATTATTCGTCTTATCCTCTCCTAAAGAAAGTGTTTTTTCACCAACAAACTTGCATTCATCACTAAAAAGCTTAGGGTTTTCTATGCCCCCAAATGCATTTTTAATTTGCTCAGAACTTGAATCAGTTATATTATTTACACGTTCTACCATTCCTTGAAAGTCAACTGTAAAACCATCAACTTTTATGCCAAAAATATGTGCTCGTTTTATTGTTTCAGCTACATCAGCACTATGGATTAGAAGCTTTGATGGAATACAACCTCTATTAAGACAAGTTCCACCCATTCTATCCTTTTCGATAATTGCAACTCTAAGGCCGTGTTGAAATATTGCGTTTGCCACATCTAATCCAGATCCGCCTCCAATTACAATAAGATCGAATTTCTCTATATTCTCCTTATAATCGTCCGCCAATTGAAGTGGTTTATTGCTAGTTATAAATAATATCTTCTTTTTTAGAGTCTGCGATTTTACAGTCACCTTCAGGACTTCTTATCTATTTGCTGCTGTTCAAAACTAAAATAACGACTCTACCAACAATACCAACCTAATATTGGTTGCTGGATCATACAGTACTAAAGCTGTTGGCATTGTTTGATAGACATGGATAGCCCTAACGATACGTGTTAGCTTCTATGTTCCTTAGTTTTAGAAGGAGTATCCAGATAATGTTAAGTACACCGTTGTCTTTATTACCGAAGATGACTTTGTCTGAGACTAAGTCCCCAAGATAAATAAGGCTGTTGCATATACTGATAAAATATATGTGATAGGAGGAAAACTGGATACGCCATATAGTTTATTGAAGATTACAGTCATTCTAATCTATTTAGGAAAATGGTTGGGCTATCGGAATTATCCTGGCATGTTACCAGATGATCCACGTATTATTAGACGATGATATATTTAGACATATTAGTTACCATTCTAAGATCTCTTAATATTCCAGCGTTGGGTAACATAGTATAGTAACATAAACGTTAACAGGACTTACTAGCAGAGCATTTTTTGCCAAAAAGAACTATTGGAAGGTAGCTCAGAGAATAAGAAAAAAGCTAAAGAACATATGAGAAAAAGAAAATAGCTAATGGCCGCTATTAGACCTGGCTACTTACTTTTATGTTCGTGAAAGTGCCTCTCTTTTTCCTATTGTGAGAAATCCTTCGTTTAGCTTTTCTCGCAATATATCCAATCTTGCTACTACTCCAACTAGCTTTTTGCTATTTTCATCTTCTATGACTGGAACTAATTCAATTTCTTTTTGAACCATGATACTAATTATCTCATCTACTGATGCATCTTGTTTTACTACCGATGGATTCGGAGTCATAATGTCTCTAGCCACCATTGTATTGAGCTTTTTATTGCCTCCCTGAATAGCCTTTAAAATGTCAAGCGCAGTAACTATACCAACAACAGAACCATTGTCGTCTACAACAGGCACTCCATTGAACTCTCCTGCAAGTAGTCTTGAGCTAATCTGTTCAGCGTTTGTGTTTTCTCTTGCTACAACTACTTGTGGAGACATTAAATCATTAGCTTTCAAATTTCATAATCACTATAGTATAGATGCGCTACAATGTTTATTATAATTTGGACCTCATAGTTATTGCTGTATGGTATACTGACTGCAATCGGTATTATGAATATGCAAGTGTTATTTGAGATTAGACCATAAAGTCAGCAATTGTACTCTGTCAACAGAAGTCTTTTGGATAGTGTGTTAGCCAAGGCTTTCTGCATAAGACTACGCTTTTATATAGAACTCTTATACATTTGATTTCTTGAACAGCAAATATTCCATACCGATCTGTGCAAAAAGATAACGTTCACACCCCCAAATGGCTATTACTCAGGTCAATTGCCCATAATTCCTAAAATAAGGAAATAACACATTTGCAATGGTACAGTGCAAATAAAAGATTCTGCAAATGAGGATACGAATAGGTTGATAAATCTGCCAGAATCACCAGCAGCTCAAGAATTACAAGATTTTGACATCGTACTTAGATACATAGAAAAATGCAATCGTGAACAAAGTATTGACAAGAAAATTCAGCTTTTAAAATTCATAAACTCAGTCATTCCCAAGGAAATCCAACTTAGTATACCTTCACTGATTACCGACGACTATGTTGAATCTGCATTATATAATTTAGAAATGGCGTGTAGAGGTCGAATAAAATTGAGAAACCATTTTCTCTTACCATTATGAGA
>JALZGI010000303.1 GCA_030861105.1 Thermoproteota archaeon | reverse complement strand
TTACCAATGTTATTATTTTCTTTCGTCACTAACTATCTACATCACGGACATGAAAGCTCTATACAAATAGGGCTGCCGGTAGCTAGGTCTATTTGTATGTTGCAATCGTTGATGAGGGCTCAGGCTTGAAGCCTTTAAGAGTCCCTGCAATACATGTATTGTATTCGAAGAAATGTATTTGCAGAAGGACAATCCGTCGCTGTTGAATCAGATGATACAATAGTCCGTCCTGCCATTACTCGTATAGTTTCACTTAATTCAGGAACATCTTTCATTTGGTAAAATATGACGCATATGAAATATGCTGTCAAGTCTGATAGAGATTCGCTACTCTAATTCTTATTAAGCATGTAATATTTTACTTAAAATCCATGTCCAATGTAAAACAGAATGTTGGCAGCTTTCTAATTCAAAGATTATTTGACTATGGGGTACGTCATATCTTTGGTGTCCCTGGGGATTTTATCCTCGGATTTTATCAACAGCTTATTCAATCAAATAAACTTATAATAAACACCTGTGATGAGCAAGGTGCAGGATTTGCAGCTGACGCATACGCCCGCATTAACGGCCTAGGTGTTGTATGTGTGACTTACTGTGTAGGTGGATTAAAAGTTGTTAATGCTACTGCACAAGCCTTCGCAGAAAAATCTCCCGTTGTTGTTATATCTGGTGCTCCAGGGATAAAAGAACGTGCAAGAAACCCTCTTTTACACCATAAAGTAAAAGATTTTGATACTCAGCAAAAAGTCTTTGAACATGTCACCATCGATTCTGTTGTAGTAGACAATTCGAAAACAGCGGTAGAAGATATTGAAAGAGTGTTGTCCTCAGCTAGAAGATATAGAAGACCTGTATACATCGAGTTGCCTAGAGACATCGTCTCATCTCCAATACCACCTATACCACAAATACATCATGATCATGATGGTAACTCTCAGACATCAGACGAATATAAAACAGATATTGCGTCTATGCAAGAAGCACTAGAAGAAGCTGCCCACATGATAAACTCCTCAAAGCAGCCAGTCATAGTTGCCGGAGTAGAAATACACAGATTTGGATTACAAGATAAATTACTACAGCTTGTTGACAAAACAAATATTCCCGTTGTATCAACAGTGCTGAGCAAATCAATCATAAGCGAAGATAATCCCTGTTATCTTGGAGTATATGAAGGGGCAATGGGATTTCAGTCAGTTAGGGAATATGTTGAATCTAGTGATTGTTTAATCTTGCTTGGTGCATTAATGACAGATATCAATTTTGGTATTTCTCCTACACCAATAGAGCAATCTAGGAGTATATACATCAGTAGTGAAAAATTATCCATTAGGCATCATAACTATGAAGATATTGTTCTGAGTGATTTTCTCACTGGTCTTATAGATTTGCCACTGGAAAAAAGAATACTTAAGAATACAGAAAAACTCGGTTATAGATCTACTGCCTACCATCCCAACCACAACCATTTTGTATCCAAGAAAAATCAAAGAATATCTGTGAAGCGTCTGTTTGAACGTCTTAACTTCTCTATAACCAAGAACACAATTGTCATAGCAGATGTTGGTGATTCTTTGTTTGGTGCTCTTGACTTAACCATTCATGACCAGACAGAATTCTTATCTCCTGCTTACTATCTTTCAATGGGATTTGCTGTCCCTGCAGCCATCGGCGCTCAACTCGCTAACCCTAGACTTAGACCTATTGTAATAGTTGGAGACGGTGCTTTTCAGATGACTGGAATGGAAATATCAACTATTGGTAGATTTAGCTTAAATCCTATTATTATTGTATTGAACAACAGGGGTTATGGTACAGAAAGACCAATGCTTGATGGGCCATTTAATGACATATTGCCTTGGGATTATAGCCAAATTCCAAGAATAATAAGTCGTGGAAAAGGGTTTGTCATAGAAACAGAAGATCAACTGGAAGAATCGCTATCTTCTGTTAATAATATTTATTCTGATGAATGTTGTGTATTGGATGTACGCCTAGACATGCATGATGGATCTCCTGCACTTCAGAGATTAACAGAAGTGTTAGGCAAGAAAGTATAATCGAACAATAATTATCGGAATTACAGACGTTTGTAGTTGATTTCTCCTGTTATTTATTAATGGCTACATACATCTATTAGAAGCACATCAAGAAATGTTATGATACACTTGCAAAAACTAATCTGAGGATACTAGGATTTTAATTTCATCGTCAAGTTCGTTGGAACTATATTGATAACGAGTCGATTATCTTTTTTTACTCATTTCATCTGAAATATGGAATCTATTGTACCAAAATAATGCACCTGCCATGATTACAAAATCAGTTATATAAAACAAGTTCCAGAACCAGAGACTCTCTGAGTTCTCGCTTACAAAGTCATGAACATATCCATCATCTGCTATTGCATTAATCAATAAGGACATCGAAGCGAGAAACCATGGAATAGAATGCTGATAGTCTTTTCTTAGGCCTATCAGTATTATACCAGAGGGGACTATCAAAGTCAAATCCAAAATGGGATAGGCAACTGTAACAAGTAAAGCAACAAAATCTATGTTGCCTTCTCCTACTGAAATGAAATCCGATGATAATAGAAGATGGATATTGTAACCAACAAATAGTACTGAAATAACTGATACCATGAGTATCACTCTGCGCCTGATATAACCGTGTAAAGAACTAACCACTGTAAATAAATGCGCTGATAGAAATCCATATCCAGCAAACCATAGCCAGTCACTTATAGAGACAAGTTTTTGCTCTTCATGACCTTCAACAAGATGATAATATAATTCTGCAGCATCTGCAGAAAACCAAGATAAAAGACCCAAAGTCAAGAACAGATATGATTTTCCATGTATCCCTTGAAGTCCATGTCTGTATACTGCGATTATGCCTAACCCTGAGGTTATAGCTGCTGTTATATTCAGAATCCATAATGAAGTGTACTTCCTATTGTCTTGTTCTGTGAAAATAATAATAGAGTTTAAGAATGCAGCTGAAATAATAATAGCCAGAACAAGAGTCTTTAGGGCTAGTCTGTGGCGTTTATGGGGAAGATGTAAGCGAGACTTCTTTTTTTCTGGTTGTTCATTATTATAATCAGTCATTTACATCTATAGCATTTTGGATAATTAGTGAGACTGGTGTACATTCTCTCAGAAGACCTGATTAGTTGTTTCTTGTTTAGGGTTAGTCTCTTCTTGTTTAGAGCCATTTGGTATCAGGGTGATTATAGTAGAACCAGGAGTTATTAAAACTAATTTTGCCGATGGTTTAGTTACTGCAAAGAAGTCTCAAGAACCAAATTCTCCATATTCACAGATGATGAAAAAATAGCCACTGGCTTTGGCAGAACTGCATGTGGAAATAAGAAAAGAATATCAAGACGAAAATGGTGGTGGATAGAGGAATTCTCATTGAAGAAAAAGAAAGAGATATCAGGATAGAAATTGTGGGTCATAAATAGTAATCAATATCTTTTCCTGATTCTTATCGTGATCGTCTTCCCTTTAGGCTCCTTCTCTTCTTTGACCTGTTAGCTGGCTTCTTTCCTTGGCTATTGGTTGAACGTATAATACGCCTTTGTAATTGTGTTACCATATTATAGAGTTGTTTTATTGTGCTTGACTGTTTATCTATTTTATTTATTGACTTTTGTAATGGTGGGAGAATAACCTTCTCTATCCTTGCCAACTGTTTTGATTGTCCTTCTAATTGCTTTGATATCTTTGCTATGTATATACTCGAATCAGACTCTCTCTTCGTAGTGGGACGTCTTGCTTTTGCTATCCGTTCTCGTCTTTGGAGGGCCCCAGTAATCGGCTCTTCCTCTGGTCGGGTAATCAGACTTGCTTCCCCTCCACCGCCTATTTCCTCTACATTTGTTTGGATTGTTTGTTGCAATTCCTCTTTCTTTTCGTCTTCTTCAGATGAAAGTTCAGCTGCTCTTCCTTCAGCCTCCTGTGGTTCTACACCTAACCTCCACTTTGTCTCTTCGTTTTCTGACATCAATTACAAGATAGATATTCTCAGGTTAAATCATTTACTATATGTTGTTTCAAACTCCGAATAAAGGAACGTCCAGTTATGTCATCGAATGACTATCAGAATATCATTGTTTTTCCATTAGCCGCCTGCAGTACACCATCTACACGTCAAACCCATAAAGGGAAGCGCACTTATGAGTCCTATTCCTACAACCATTCCAATGACACACAGATTGAATTTAGATATTTTGAACATATTCTATTTTATTTTCTTGTCCTAGCTATTACTACTCTTCTCAGTTGCCATGTTAGGATATTTGCATCTTTATGATAGATTAGGAATGTTGTAAACAGTGGATTGTTAATACTAATTTCTAGTAAACAAGTTAATAAGTTAAGAACTCTAAAAAGCATGGCTGCGCCCTAGCGAATCAACAAATCCCACTTTAAAATTAATAGTCACTGTCGATAATATAGTGCAAATTCAGAATCCAACAGACGAAGAACATGAAATGATCATAGAGTAGTCACAATCAGGAGGTGAACTTGCAACTAGTGATGATATAGAACCTAATAGTTCTGGTGAGCTACTATTTAGACCTAATATGACAGAACACTTCAATACTACTGTGAAATATCATCCGGCTACAATGAAGGGTCTAGTTGAAATATCTGATAGCTAAAAAAGTTAAAATCCTTTTTAATCCTGTTGCCATTATCTTAAGTCGTGGAATCAAAAGAAGGAGATGAGCATCTGCATCATCCAGTCTGCGAGGTCTCAAAAGGAATTTGATGATGTTCATGAGTTAGGAAACATGTAAATGAATAATATAGAATCAAGATAGTTCAGCATAGGAGTGAAAAAACAGGTATCAATTCAAGTGCCTTATTATGACTTCCCCCTTTGAAGTTTTAAAATTAATCATGACAAAGCCACATTCTACTGTCTTGATATGGTCTACAGTATTTTCTTCCCATCTTGATACCGTTGAGTTCATAAAATATTGGGTTATCAACTATTTGACTATTAGTAAGTGTCTTTCTAATACTACCATCTACTATTGGTTCACCTGTATCATAGTCATTAACGTTGGTCGATAAAACCAGGGTTCTAACCTGCCTGTTATGGCTATAGTCGCCTTTCTGAATTATCACTGCTGCGTTTTTCATTTTCATTTTCATTTTCTATAGTTCTAACCTAAGTTTTGGCAATTTGACATATTTGCTTGACTAAAAGAAATTCAATAGATGTCATGTTTCTATATAGAAGAATATATTAAAACTACTATACAGGATCAAATGACCATCAACATTATCTGGGGACTTCTTTCCAACTCTTCCTTTTCTTTTTTCCAGTGACAACTCCAACAATATCTACATTTAATGCAAGTAAACATTTTCCTCCCCATACAAGAGAAGCATTCTACATATGTGGATCCAGGAGTATCTCTTAAATATTCATGGTGGCTGGGGTACCCATGCAGTTTTCTGAGTATCATTACCTATGAGTCTCAAGGGAAGACTGACAGAAAAGGTCTGTGAAACAGAACTAACAAGAACTAACGATATCCTTGGAGGGAATATAGTACAATATAGTTTATAGGATTATATTTAGTCATGATTTTAAGTTTGAAGATATCTTCTGGATAAACTAAATGTCTATAGAATGCACTTTACTGGTTAGTAAGTATAAAAAGCAAATACAAATAAAAAGAACAATGACTCTCTTTTTCTCTATCTAACTCTTGCTATTGCTTATGAGAATAGAAAATGTCTGTTCGAGTTATTATACATCTATTTAGATAATGGATTACTATAGTGAACTATGAGAACTCCGTTAGAAATTATTTAATATATATTGAGATTACCAACTCCTATGAGTAAGAATGTTGCAAAGTCCTTTCTAGTGACATTTGTCGCAGTCGCCTTAATCGCAGGGTTAGGAATATTAGGTTCGCTAAAGTCGTCCCTGGCACAACAGACAACAATCAATGGGGCAGGCGCTACCTTCCCATTTCCACTAATTGACACATGGAGAGTAGAATATCAAACTGTGAAGCCAGATGTTAATATCAATTATCAATCAATAGGAAGTGGTGGAGGAGTAAAACAATTTATCGAAAAGACAGTTGACTTTGGTGCTACAGATGCACCGCTGACATCTGAGGAGATACAACAGGCTCCAGGTGCTGTACATATCCCAGAAACTATAGGTTCGGTAGTTGCAGCATATAACTTGCCTGTAGAAGGTCTAAAACTTACAGGACCTATTCTTGCGGATATATTTCTTGGTAAAATTACTAAATGGAATGATCCTAATATTCAATCAATAAACGCTGATCTGTCTCTTCCAGCGGAAGATATAGTTGTTGTACACAGGTCTGATGGTTCAGGGACTACATTTGTTTGGACAGATTATCTTTCTAACGTGAGTTCCTCCTGGAACCAACAAATAGGAAAAGGAAAATCAGTTCAATGGCCGATAGGTGTAGGTGCTCCAGGTAATGAAGGAGTTGCTAATTCCATTAATACCACACCTAACGCTATTGGATATGTCGAATTAACATACGCTTTGACAACAGGAATGAAACATGCATCTATCCAAAATCAAGCAGGTAACTTCATACAAGGTTCTCTTGATTCTACAGAAGCTGCTGTGGCTGCTGCTGCTCCATCTCTTCCAGCAGGAGATCAATCTTGGTCAGATGTAACTATAGTTAATGCGCCTAGTGCAGATTCCTATCCTATAGCAAGTTTCTCATATCTATTGCTTTATAAAGAACTCACAACCAATCCTGGACTTAATAATCAGAATAAAGCACAAAATCTGGTTGATTTCATAAATTGGGCAATAACTGATGGTCAGCAGTTTGCACCAGATCTAGGATATGTACCGTTACCTGAACAAGTGGTTCAACTCAATCAAGAGACACTGAGGGGATTAACTTTCAATGGAGCCCCATTGCAAGTGAGTTAAACAGTAAATAAAATGGCGAAGAGAACCATACTCACTTACTCAGAAACCAAGATCTTTTTTCCTTCAACTTTCTATTCTTTTTTATCTTAGTCCTTGGTTTAATCGTTACTAGATATTTTACAATTAAAACCATTTAAGTTATCAGGGGTAAAAGATTGTACCAAGTGCAGACAGGTAAACTATTTGAAAAGGGAACCATCACAATTATTCACTTGGTTTTGTGGCTACTGTGAAATAGTACAAGTTGTTCAGATTAAAATCATCTTTTGATTTAACAGAAAGTAACATAGTTGACTATATAGATCTATGTTATTTCTATAGGATGGGTAAATTAATCCAGATAATAATAGACAAAACGAGGTAGTAACTTATCAGTTCTTCCATTAGAGATAATCGCTATCAAGAACGTAGAAAGAGCATTTCAAAGCTCCTCTTAAGGAAAAAAAGGCCATTAGATAAAACATTCTATGGTATGGTTCTAGGGGCAGCAGGATATACTTTATTGCTCCTTGTTATTATTGTCTATGCCATAGGTGATGGCTCTATTGAAATCTTTTCCTTTGAAGGTCTTGAATTCATTACAGGCACTGATTGGAATGCTGTATACGGCAGAGATGCCTTTGGAGCGCTTCCCTATATTATTGGAACTTTGGTAACAGCTGGAATAGCAATGGCAATAGGAGTACCTGTGAGTATTGGTATAGCTGTTTTTCTTTCTGACATCGCTCCAGCCAAACTATCAACACCACTATCTTTTGTAATAGAACTGCTGGCGGCTGTTCCTAGTATAGTTTATGGACTTTGGGCCCTTTTTGTATTTAGATTTTGGATAGTTGGGCTTATTGAAAAACCATTATACAATGCATTTGGAGATTCGATTCCCTTTTTTGCGAAAACTCCATTTGGTTTAGACGTGTTTACTGCTGGTATAGTACTAGCAATCATGATAATTCCTATAATCTCGTCTATCTCACGTGAATTGTTGAAAGCTGTTCCTAATACACAGAGAGAGGCCGCATATAGTCTTGGTGCAACACGTTGGGAAACATTAAGAATTGCAGTATTTCCATATGTCAAATCCGGCTTGTTTGGAGCCACTTTTCTTGGCCTTGGAAGAGCTGTGGGTGAAACAATACTTGTAACTATGGTGATAGGGAATGCTGTAGGGATAAATGCTATTCCTACATCTCTTTTTTCCCAAAGCCAGACATTATCTAGTATTATAGCCAACGAATTTAATGAGGCAGCGTCAAGTCTGCATCTCTCAGCCTTAATTGGACTAGGTGCAGTACTTCTCATATTAACAATGTCTATCAATATCGGAGGTCAGCTTCTTGTATCTAGAATGGTAAAAGTTAGTCGAGGAGTTAAAGAATAATGGAGGAAACTAAGCTGGATAAAGCAAACCTCAGGTACCAACTACAAATTACAATGGAAAAGAAATCCTCTAGAAAGAGAAAGGTAAACAAAGTTGTTACAGCCTTTTGTATTATTTGTGTAGGTTTAGCCATTGTCCCATTGGGAAGCATCCTATTTGAGGTAATAAAGAATGGCATTCCCGCACTTAGCATAGAATTCTTGACTCAACGCCCTGGATCGATGTTATCAGGAAGGGGCGGCATTGGTCCTGCTATTCAAGGAACTTTAATAACAGTAGGTA
>JALZGI010000220.1 GCA_030861105.1 Thermoproteota archaeon | reverse complement strand
AATGGTCTGTTCTTGTATATCACCAAGTCTTTGCGTATATTGAGGTATTTCTTTGGCTGCTTCTCTAGTTGCGGTTTTGATTTCATCTTTTGTTTCGTCTAATATATCTTTGATAACTTGTTCATTTTGTTCTGCTATAAGTGTCGTATCTTGTTGTTTTTCTTCCTGTATATGTTCGATTTCGGTTTCCAACTTTTTAACTACCTTCTGAGCCTCCTTTCTATTTCTACCATCCTTAGCAAACTCACCTACCATTTCAGCCTCTTTTTGAGCTCGTTCTAATGTTTTTTCCTCTTTTTCTTTTGATAATGCCATCATCTTCTAGGGCCCTTAAGTTATATAACAATTGCCAATAGAAGGCATTTAAAACCAAAGCAGGCCTATAAGACTACAGTTCTTGGACTATTGCTTCTTCCCTATCATCCGGCCTATCTTTCGAAATCATGATACGTAAAATTAACTGGTTCCATGCTCTGATCTTTTTGTCTTCATACTGCACATAAAGCCTTGTCATCACACGGTTGGGCCCATATATTTTCAAAAGGTTTCTTCTTTTTTCTGTTAGTTGACAATCAGAACAATGCCATTTTCCATTGCTGTCTTGTTTTGCCAATGGATCATCAAAAATTATCTTGCCATTAGGATATAGTTCATGATCGCAATCGTAGCATATCTTTACAAGTCCTGGAATTCTTCTAACTGGCGATGCTCCCATCTTTTCTACCGATCATTTCTTCTCGGTGGTGTGGTATGAAGTAAACCTGAGTCCTTTCTTTTGAAGTTCTGCGAAGCCGCCACGCATCGGGATATTTTTCTCAATACTCACATCCGGTGTAAATCCTACCGACGTGACTGCTGGCTCTACATTCCTTTCTGGAACTACTAACTTGCTTTCCCTGCGGATATTCTCGGATTCAGGGTCAAACTCTACACTGCAGGAGCGACACCAAAATGTGGTATTATTCATACCTGCATCAGTAAGACGTGAAAGGGTCTGGTTGCAGAAGGAACATAGATAGGAAGGTCTTTCTTCTCCGGTGTATTGCTCTGACGCTATTATGACTATATCATCCTTGTTAAACTTATGTTTCGTTTGTTTCATTTTTAATTTTCCTATCGATAAAGTTGTCAATTATAGCATAATTTGCATAAAGGAGACCAAATTCCTCATTTTTGCCAATCATCTTTTTATGCCAAATGGTCGATGATTTTCTCCCCCTTCGTAGAAAATAAGATGGCCGTATGGGTTAAGTGCTCTTGCGGTCATCTTATTTATTGCTCCTCTGATATAATTGTAAACTCAAACGAAAAGCATCAAGCAAATCATGATAAGATGTTTGCTCTTTATCCAGTATGTATTCATTTGCTACTGCAGTGCGCAATGCTGTTAGTAATTTATCAAACTGTTTATCAATTGCAACAAGATTATCCTTGTCTTCTAATAGTGATTTAGCATGCTGTAGCATCTTGGCACCGTTTATACTAAATGATATAGGTATCACTTTCATATAGTAAGCAGGATTGATATTGTTCTTTTTGCAGTAAGATAGTTTCTCGAAAACATATTGCTCTGAATAAGGGGATTCGTTCAGTGTTCTCTTTAATGAACTCCAGATTTCTGGATTGGCTGCGTCTACGTAAATGGTAAGGTTGTTGTCGTCGACTTTGTGTTTTTGTTTTATTTGCCAAACTCTATTTATCATATCGTTAAAATCTGGGCGTTCATATTCTTCTGCCTCTATTACTTCAATTCTTTCATTAACGAACCTAGTCGCAACTATACCAAACTTACTCGAACCAAACGAAGGATCAATACCTACAGAAACCTTGGAATCTGGGATAATTTGGTCAGGGTTATACTCTATTTTTTGACAATTCTCTATACTTCGAGTAGAGAAGACATTACCTATTATGCCTTGATATTGTAACTCGTATTCTCTTGGGAAACTCGGAGAACGCTGCGCTTTTTCGATTTCTTCCTTAATATAGATTTTACCAAGACCATAGGTATAATCCAAAAATAATTTCTTATAAACTCAAGTGTCAAAACTCTCTTTCTCTATCCTGCCAAATAGACCGTCAGGTCTATTCGGTGTAGACACCATGACAATATATGGATCCGATTTGGCAATGTACCTTTCAGCAACATGCCTAACCTCATCCTGCTCACCTTTTCTGAAGAAATCTGCTTCGTCTAATAATATGAATTTGGGATTAGTTAATGATCTAAATGCGTCTATATGGTTTGAAGGAAATGCTTGTACTTCACAGCCATTGAGGTTTAACATCGTTTCCCTGCTATCAAACGTAATCCTGTGAGATTCGAACATCATTTTCATTCTTTTTATGAGTTTTATCGCCAGCTCCTGGTTAGGGCCTGTTACTATGACCATTTGTGAATTCTTGTAATCGTCATTGCGTAAACAAAGCCACGCCATGAATCTTAACATGAATTCAGTAACACCTAGACCTGTGGCCTTCTTAATCCAAACATGTTTTAGTTTGAATGCATGAACATATTGTCTTTCTTTTTCCCTCTCTTTTTCCTTCTTTTCCATGAGGCTATGAGATAACGGATGTCCTGTGGTCGGTTTGGAATTAAGATATCCTGGGATTGTTAGGGCGCGATAAATATAATCTTGGTAATCCCATAATGGTTGTTGGATTCCATTCTTTTGTGGCATTCCGATAATGTGATTGAAACAGCAATTGGAACCATATCCGCTTGTAGTTTTATGTTTAATTTCACCCCAAATGTAGAAAGGTTTCCCACTTAATTTTGTAATAAGGCCTTGCATAGCTACTGAGTCGATAGCTGATTGTTCTTGTTCCACTATTTTCTGGAGATCCCTTATTGTCATTGGAGCCCCCTAGGTAGATTTCCTTTTCCGTTCATTATCCACCAGCATGATATTGAGGCATTCCCCAGACAATTCGGTTTTTTCCGTTATTATCGGAGTAATAATTAAAGTGAATAATGCAGTATTAGATCTATTACACATGAAGAACATCTCCGCTGCCCTTCTGCTTCTGCTCCTATTCCTGGTGGTGTCTGTCTTTCTGTCACTGCTCTTTCCGTGAGTTTTCCTCTTCTTCATTCAGTATCTCGTCTTCATCATTTACTGTGATTTCTTCTTCCTCATCCTCAAGATCTTCCTCATCCACATCCTCATCTTCTTCTTCCGAGGACATTTTGACCTTGGATATATCTTCTCGTTCGAATCCTTTAACTATTTTCATTGCTTGCTGCACAATCCCTCCATCCGTAGTAAGCGTCATGATAGACTTGTATAGATCTGCTAATAGGGCCATGGTTTGCAACTGCGTCTTTGTATCAGTAGCCTTGTCTAGAGTTTCATTCGCCTTCTTCAAAATGTTTTTAAGACCTGTCATTACC
>JALZGI010000181.1 GCA_030861105.1 Thermoproteota archaeon | reverse complement strand
CCATTTAACTCAATAATATTGTGAGAGAGGAATTCTCTTGTAGGCATTGGAGAAATGCACAAAATGACTACTTTAAGATCCTGCATGCTGGAAGACTCAATTCTATTTGCTATACCTACTCCCGGAGCTCCAATAGCCGATCTCAGTTCAAATCCGCCTACATATTGAGCAAGAACACTCCCCAGACCCGTCCTGCATTCAATCTCGGAACAATGGGCGATCTGGGCAGCTTGTTCTGAATTCAGACCCACCTTCAGGGCCACGTTAAGTGCGTAGGATAGACTTAATGCAGCCGCGCCGCTGGACGAAAGACCAAATCCGATAGGCAAATCTGATTCATGCTCTATTTTGATATAATATGACTTTCCCTGTAAGAGACTGATGTATTTTTCTACTACTGATTTTGTTACCTCGAAATTGAATTTTATCTTTGAGCCATTCATGTACACATCATAAGTGGTTGATAAGGATTTGTCCTGATTTTCTTGAGCCATCACATAGCTCGAAAGGCCAAGTCCTATTGCCACGCCTGCACCAGTTGAACCCATTTTGAGATAGGATCCAATATATGGGTCATTTTCGCTAGGGCATCTTAAGTAAGTTGCCTTAGCTAAGAATCCGGTTATGTGCCCCGGACAATAAGCTCTGCCGATAGAAACAGCAGGGGCTGTAACTACGGTCATAGTCACGCAAATTTATAGATATCATAAAATATAAAAATAATGTTTAATTAGTATAAATCTGCTTAAACTTCTGTGCTCAAATTCGGAAGAAGGTTACAGCAAATAGGGAGCAGTTTCCTAGTTTCACTGCCCAGCGAATGGGTAAGAAGGAATGATTTGAAGAAAGGAAGTATTATAATCATCGAAGTTCATAGCAACAACTCTCTATCACTTCTTTCCTCTGATTCAACAGTTGAAGAACTAAAACAGATAGTAATCGTCTACACGCCCACTTCCGTGGACTACGTCGTAAACCAGCTTTACGGCGCATATCTTTTAGGATATGATATTATTCGTATTCAGGGAAATGGGCAAATAGCGTTTGACCACCGAGATCGCATAAAACACGCAATGCGTAGACTAGCGGGATTAGAAATAATAGAAGAGGATAGCGCCAACATAATATGTCAGTTTTTGCTCGATGCTGGCACCTTGGTAGTTGAAAAGATTCTGAAGAGAATGAGCACAATCATTTCAGGTATGTATAAGGACACAATTGACCTCCTGGGAAAAGGAGGTGAAAACAACATCCGAAAGTCGATAATAAGCAGAGATGGCGAGGTCGACAGACAGTATTTTCTCCTAGTAAGATTGATACGCAGCGCTATTTTGGATCAGCAACTTGCAGCTAAGCTTAACTTAAGCAATATAGATATACTAGATTATAGAATTGCGGCAAATTATCTAGAAAACGCAGGAGACTACATCAAAGATTTTACGAGGGCCTTGCCCAAGATTGGAAGCGAGGAACTATTAAACGAGATGGTACAGGCTGGCATGTTGACGGTTAAAATGCAGGAGAAATCCATAGCCGCCTTCATAAACAATAACAGAACTGAATCCTCAGATGTAATAAAAATTTATTATAATTTTAATGAACTTATGGATTCTATAAAGGAGCATTCAACACACAAAGACGCACTAAAAGAATTTATGCCAAGTGTATCTTTATTAAATTCTATCTATTCGATGGATAAAATTGCGAGATGTTGGGTCGATATTGCGGACTTGGTCAAACCTGTATACGCAAACTAATCCGACGCTATATCGACGCTAATTATTGTTAGTTGCCGCGAATTCCCTGGGACCGGGGTAGTTATCGTTGATTAAGGGTTTTGACTATCTATTAATCCTTAAGTCTTATTATGTATAACATATTTTGATCAATTGGGTTGACATCATGTTCAAGCATTATACTATTACCAGATACCGGTAGGCTGGACTGAGAAATTTATTACACATTATTCGCCGCTGCTTTTACTACTCAGTGCGAGCACCTTTAAGCTACCTACATCCCGAAAGGAACCGTTATTCCAGTCCATTGGAAAGTAAGCCTTCTCCACATGGCTAAGTTGAAATGAAGCGTTTGCTGCAATAGACGCAAGCTCATTAAATAATGTGCTTTCGGTGTTTAAATCTGTAAGGATCTGTACCGTCCCCCTTTCGTTAGTTAGCTTTAATTTCAAATCGGGTAATAGAATCCCCAAAAAGGACAGCGTGTTAGAGGAAATATTTTTCTCGGGAAGAACAATAAAAAAATTATCTATGGATCTGTCTAGAACCCGAGGGATAAGTTTCAAGGTGTCGCCCCAGAACGAAGATGCATTCTGGGGCTCCAAGGTAGAAAATATTGATTTTGCACGCATTACCTCGCTCTGGTCTTTTCCTATCCCAATAAAATATTCGGACCAATGATTAGATGCCATTCTATACAGGATTTCACAATTTCGCATCTCAACTTCTAAGTTAACTTTTAGATAAAGTCTTCTTGCGCTACTTATTGTTCTATTTAATTGTGTTGAAGGGTTTCCCTCGTGAAAAAACTGATAAACCAAGTTCCATCTTTGTCTTAAGACCTCAGGAAAATTTCGCATTCGTATTAGCTCCTTGAATGTTTCGTTGTCTGCAAAATCTGAAAAAAATGCATCGGTTCGTGATACTGCCTCAAATCGTGGGAGATACAGCTCATCATAGAGTTTACTCACCCTGTCCCAAGCTCTTAACGGATCTGAACCCATATAGGTTACAGAGAGGTCCGCCAGCCAAAGAACCTCTCCTAGTGTTCGTACTTTAGTAGCGCTGTATCCTTTTCTATTGAGGTCAGAAATATGCTGATCAAAATTTTCCTGAGCTTCGGCTTGCTCAAAAAATGGAAAATCGGTCCTCCATATCAATGCCTCGACGACTACGCTTTCAGTAGGCGTCCAATCGACTTTCACATACTCCGGATGAGTTGTTGAAAGTTCTATAGGAAGAAGCAAATTGGATTTATACTCCCTAAAATAGTTTTCAAATTCGCTTGGACTCATAGTAAAATAAGCATCAAGTATTCTTGTCCTACTCAGGGCCTCTATCGTCCTATATACTCGAGGCCCCCCGGATTTTGCCAAGGCAGCACCGTCGTTTTTATTAAATGAACCCTTATGAGCCTCACTAGGATCATAGTCATGTAATAGACCGGCTACTAGCAGAAGCTCATAATCTTTCCATGTATAGATTTGCCCACGAAATTCTTTCGGTAGCATCTGCAGGCTAAGATAGGTGACCTCTAAACTGTGGTGAAAATTATGGTATTTGGATGAGCCCTCGCCTATTCCCTGTTTATTATATTCATTTTTAATAAACAAGACAAGACTGCGAAACTTGTCCAACCTTTCTGACGGAATCCCTTTGTGGAGTGCTAGATTGAGTATAGAATCAACCAATATGTCATCAGCAATATTAGCCAAATTCTCATTGGTGTGTTCAATTGTCCGCTTTTTTCCCCCAGGAAAGTATCTTATGGCCTGTCTGTATACTATCCTTATAGGAAGACTCTTGTTTAGGTATATCCCCATTGCAGAAAATTTCATCGGATATTTTATTCGAGGTTTTTCTCTCTCCACTACTTCTTCTGATGCCCTGGCCAGTGTCATATTAAGTTGTGTTAGAAACTGACCCAATTCTGAATCGTCAAGATTCCAGTTGCTTTTTTGCTTTTCAAGGTGTGCGAGATCTGTATTCATAACTAGCCATTGGGGTATTTTTACCCTATAACGATACTTCTTTTTCTTAGGCTTTTTTTGAGATGCCAGTTGCAATGGTGGAAGTTCCTTTGAAGTAACTGCAACATTTCGAGGATCCTCCAAGAATGGCAAATCACCATCCCGCACAACTTGTAATACGATTTCTTTATTAGTAGTTTGGAGCCCGAGCAAAATATGCCAGTATCTCCCCTTATCAAGCCAGTCTGGCACCTGAGTTTCTTTATCCCAAAAATCTATAGGACCCATAGGAACATATCCTTTTTCGTACTCCCTAGTTT
>JALZGI010000420.1 GCA_030861105.1 Thermoproteota archaeon | reverse complement strand
ACTTTCGATATCTTCGTCATATCGGGTTCATCATTTACAATCGGGATACTCTTCTTCAAATCCTGATGAGACGACGGACTTGGTGTCCACGATAGCCGTAATATACTGAGTGATATGATTAACAATACATTCTTAACTTTTCTTTAGATTGTGCCATTCCCATTTCCATTCCCATTCCGCCGTTCATTAATAGGTACAAGTGCTAGGTCCTTGAATAGACATAGCCCCTGGTTGCGGCAGAGGCACCGGTTTAGTGAAGTTCATTCCGGGGCCCTTCTTTAATCTTCGTTGTTATTATGCTAACTGATATTTTTCGAATAAAGGGAAAGGATTATCCTGAAACAAAGATATTTTTGAAAGATGACCTTTGTTCTATTACTGGTTAACATATTAGTAAGTCCTTTCTTTAACCATGAGAGTGTTACCTTATGCTAGACGTTAGGTTATATTGGAGAAGAAATGATCGAAAAGAACAATTACATAAAGATAAACAAGTAAATGGCTTACCAAATGATGTATCAAAAGACTCCAATTTACTCATTTATGCAGACAATCTAGATGCTATGAAATGTCTAATTGACGCTGGTTTCTCAAGAAAGATTGACCTGATTTATATCGATCCTCCTTTTTACAGTAATGAAAACTATTACCTTAGAAGAAACAACGCTCAATTTATCAGCTTTAGCGACATTTGGAAGGGAAGAATTAGCGAGTATCTAGATATGATTTATCCCCGGTTGAATGCTATGCAGCGCCTGTTGTCAGAATCCGGATCAATTTTTATTCATCTGGACTGGCATGTTGTTCATTATGTAAAGGTAATTATGGATGAAATCTTTGGGCCCGAAAATTTTCGCAACGAAATTATAATAAAAAGAGGACGGAGGAAAAACCTGCTGTATCAATTCAAGTCCATTGATAGGATGCATAATTCTAATGACTCAATACTCTGGTACTCTGGGTCTCCTGAAACTAGGTATCCCCCTCCGCTTGTCGAATACGCATCGGCATCCAAGTGGATGGGTTTTTGGAGCAATGTCGACAGACCGACTCTTAGGTACCAAATCTTTGGTATTACACCGGAACGAGGACAATGGAAATGGTCAAGGTCAAGGGCTACAAAAGCAATAAATAACTATGTTGTTTATCTGCAAAAATACCATTTTCTCTCTTTAGATGAGTATTGGAGTCAGACCGGTAGAACACTGGAATTTATTCGAAAACGAAAAGGTGTAAAATATCCCGAATACTGGATTCCGGCAAAGTCACATAGAATTCTCGATAATATTTGGACAGATATAGAGAGCTACGATTACTCTACTGGATATGGAACAGAAAAGCATGTGGAGCTGTTACAAGGATAATTGGAAAATTTTCCAGACCTGGTGATATGGTCGCCGACTTTTTTTGCGGATCAGGAACATCACTGGTAGTTGCAAATAGAATGAACAGACATTGGGTGGGATGTGATTCGTCCTCCTTAGCAATAAAGATAGCTAAGGAAAGACTCAAAGGTCATAGTTATGGGTTCTTTATGCCGGTGAGCTAAATCACATTACCAAACATTAACGCAATTTCAGTTCTGTTATAGATAAGAACTTCGAAAAAGTAACAAATCAATAAGCCCAAACGTAAATTAAAGAGATCATGCAATACTGCAGTTGTGGGCCAACAAACAAAATCAGATTATGAAGGTTTACTCCAACGCTTACAGGGGCAGTTAAAAAACACCTCTAGAAAGGAGGCATCGAGGCTCGAACTTCCTTCTCCTCAGATTATCTGGGTGGGCCAACGCACAATTTTTCGAAATTTTATAGAATTTCCAAAGGCTCTTAGAAGAGATCCGGAAAAACTTTTGCTTTACTTGAACAAGGAACTCGCTTCAGCTGGCTACATTGCCGGCGAGAGGGTCATATTTTTAGGACGCAAGGAGCCATCATCCTTTGCAACATTGATTGACAGATACGTCAAGGAATACGTGATTTGTCCCGTATGCGGCAGTCCAGACACTAGGACAGAGAAAAGCAAGAAATTAGGCTTTTTGTTGTGTGAAGCATGTGGGGCACGATCGTCTGTTAAGGGAAATTATGCTTAATTTAGCGACGATGTATCTATTATACACTTAGGTGAACTCTAAAATCTGTGGCTTTTAATAAGAAAATCTCAATGTGTTACTTCTTTTACTCACAAATTTGATAAAATTGACAGTGGGTTCTAAGTATCCACACAAGATATTATCTCAGAGATATGACAGCTATAATGTCATTACACCAAGAAACTTCACCGACATCTGATGAGGGGAATAATTTCAGCACGGGTCAAAGTTGGGGAGCCTTAAGGAAGGCATGGAAAGGTTATAGGATCGCAAAAGTCCACAATGATAACACCAAAATGACAGAATACGCAAACAAGATCCGAAAGATCCAGGGGGAACTCGGAGTTAATGTCGCGTCTTTTCCAAATCTAGGTATATCCTAGTCCCAACTGTTTTTATTTTATTCATCCTTGTTTTCAGCCATAGAATCTGCTACCAACATTGTCAGAATCTGTTAGATGCTGTTTTATTTTCATCTGAATTCGGGCCTTGGGAAGTGCACCTACTAGTACATCGACAACCTTTGTGTTTTTGAATATCACCATTGTCGGAATGCTTTGAACGGCTAACGATCGGGCAACTATTTGGTTCTCGTCTATATTCAGTTTACCAAAAACTACTATTCCGGCATATTCTACTGCTAGCTGTTCTATTACGGGGGAAACCATCCTACAGGGTCCGCACCAAGGTGCCCAAAAGTCTACGAGCATGAGCGGATATTTTGAGACTTCTTCCATGAAGTTTGAATCCGTGAGAACAATTGGTCTGGACGTATTACTCTGAGATGATTTAGTAGCAGCAATCTTTTGCATTTCTGCCAACTTTTTCTTCTTAATCGCCAAGATTTCCTTATCATCATGATTCTCTTCATAAATCATAAACTAAAACTCAGCTGCACAGGTCATAATAACATTTCTTACGTCCTGAGTTGACTGTAGGTCCCCATGTCCGATGACACGAGAGGAAGTATTTTATCCTCTGCACGATATGTAATTATCTGGCTTCTGCTCATCTGTGTTGGATAATCGAATGATTACGGGAGAAGAAAGCGCGGACCAAAAAGGGGAGGTAAAGGAGGAGATTGAAGACTCCGAAAGTAAAGACGATAAGGCGGAAAAACAAAATTCAGAAATAGAAGAGGCTCAATCGGGTCCTTCTGGAAAGGACAAAGTTGAGATTGATTATGAAAAGGAGATAACTCGGCTAAGGGAAGACTTTAAGCAAGCTCGAGAGGCTGCTGATGACAATCTTAACAAGCTAAGATACATGATGGCAGATTTCGACAATTATCGAAAGCAGATGGAAAAGCAACTTTCTTCCAAGGTGGAAGCAAGCAAGGCGGAGATTCTTCTAAAATTTCTTAATATTCGAGATGACTATCTCAGGGCACTTGAAATGGTAGAGCAGTATAGATCAGATCCTGTGATAATCGAGGGACTGCAGGGAATCCTGAAAAATTTTGATAGTCTTCTGCGCTCGGAAGGTGTAATTGAAATAGAATCAGTAGGAACGCCTTTTGATCCTAATATTCATGATGCGATTAGTTTCAAATACGCTGATGATGTGCCTGAGAATACTGTCACAAATGAGATCCGTAAAGGTTATATGCTGAACAACAAGGTTCTAAGACCAAGCTTAGTAGAGACCTCCAAGAGGATAATTAAAAATACCGTTAATGCTACAGAAAAACTGGAAAAGGAAAGTGATATCTAGATATGGGAAAAATTATAGGAATTGATCTTGGAACGAGCAACTCAGCCGCAGCGGCAATGATCGGTGGGAAACCATCAATTATACAGGCTGCCGAGGGAACCTCAGTTGGTGGGAAAGCCTTTCCTTCAGTCGTTGCCTTTACTAAAGACGGCCAGCTTATTGTGGGTGAGCCTGCTAGGCGTCAAATGATTTCAAATCCGGAAGGCACAGTTCTCGCTGCGAAGCGCAAAATGGGAACGGATTTCAAGTTCAACGTATTTGGCAAAGAGTATACTCCACAGCAGGTATCTTCATTTATTCTTCAGAAAATTAAGAGAGATGCTGAGGCATTCCTGGGGGAGACTGTCGACAGAGCGGTAGTCACCGTAC
>JALZGI010000098.1 GCA_030861105.1 Thermoproteota archaeon | reverse complement strand
ATGTTGGGCTGGACCCTTTGCTGCGATAGCAGTAGTCCCTTCTTTGCTTCCATATCTTATTTTGGCCGGTATTGGAGCTGGAAACGTTACAACATACCTCTTACTAAAGAGATACAAGAAGGTGAGTCGCCATAACAATGGCTATGGTGGCGACAGCAGCGGACGTGGACAATTTCTTGTTGGTTTGATTTCCTTGATAGCCATTCCTATTGTACTTGGAATTTATACTATGTTTGTAGTTAGAGAGGACATTGCTGTGCTGTTATCGCGTTTCTCAATATCGTTTGCCTATGCAGTAGGAGGCATCCATGATATGATAATAAAAAATAAGGGGAAGTAATATTCTAGCTCAACAGATATTTCTAAGTGATTAATAGTTTGTTCTTTGGCATGTGGATGATGATAAATGTGAGTCCATTACAACCAAACTTATCAGATGCTAACGCATAGCTTAGGGCCGCACAGTAACTTTATCCATTTGACAACAATATTTGCTAGTTAAACGTGCCATCTCTGCTTCTGCATTCTAGGGATTTGATGACAAATGGTCAATAAGCATAAGAAAACTCCAGACCGCAAAGGGTTGAGGAGGAGGAGGAGGAGATGCTGGTGGATGGTTTATTTATAGACATATATGTGAAACGAAACAAGTAATAACTGCTGCTAGAAAAGACTGTAACAAATCTTACAAATCTAAAAGAAGGGAAAATATAAAAATAGATGGATAATGACGAGTCATAAGAATTCCTACATAATTGTTAAATGAAAGATTGCTATCAAAAAAACTAAGAATGGGGCTCATTACATGGATAATAGTAATCATAATTTTTCTTGCGGTGCTAGGTCTTGGGTGGGATACATTCTTCGCAGGTGTTAAAAAAGGTGCAGACAGGATAGGTATTAGCTCTCTAGTAGAAAAGGCGACCGATAATACCATAGAGTTTGTTAATAATGCTTCCCGAGGAATAATCGGTTCGTCTACTAATATTCTTTCACTCATAAACGCAGAAGGACAAGAGCAGCAGCAACCGCAACCGCAACAAAAGCAACAGCTATTCAGTAGTTCCTCTTCAAATGACAATGATAATGATAATGATAATAATGATAACGGCTACAAGTACCATATAGCAGCACCAGCAGCTGCTCTTATCAAAGAACTGGAAAATGTTATCAGGAATATCGAATATACATTTGACCTTGAAGGAGGCCAAATTTTTCCAACTGATGAAATAAAGCAAGATATTGTTAGTGAATACAAGTCATCTGAGTATAATATCGAGGATTTGAACTATGAGCTATTGGGATTTAAGATAACAGCATCGGATATTAAGATACATATAGATCCTAAAAAAATAGATGATACAAAAACACGGATTGATATACCACTGTTGTTGGCAAAGGATATCAAAGTAAGCAATGGCGAATTAATTAATTTATCATACAACGAAGTAGATCTAGGATCGATCTATGGTGTTTACAATAAGGCTACAGATAAAATAACAGTTCATGTTCCTATCAGTATTGCAGCCAAGTATATTTAACACAAATAATATAGCCTCAGCAAGAATGGGGTCTATAAAAGGATACGTTTGAGGTGCGGGTATTGGTCCTTGACCAATTGACACGAATTTAGGTCTCATTTCTAACCCGTTAAAAGAATATAATAAGGCAGTAGATAGTTGGAATTCAATGGTTCCCGTTTCGAAATTACTTCTAAATGAAGGTTCATTAACTTCTGCTTTGATTGTGAGTGAATCCACGCTCAAATGCTATGAAAGATGACGTCGGGAATTATACTTACTATTTTTGCGAGAGATTGACACAGCACTGAGCTGGCTCAAATGTACATGGTGATGGTGGTGGTTGTGGTTGTGGTGATTGTGGTGGTGGTGGTGGTAGTAGTAGTAAGAACATTAGAATAGCGGGTGGCTTACATGAAGTGTTTGTTTGTTTGTTTGTTTGTTCGACTGCCATGCACATTGCTCAGAACTATTGCAATAAAGAACAGGTGCATAAACAATCTATCCCTTCTCTCACGTCTGGCTTTCCTAACATATACTTATTTTAAATTTCCTCTCTGATATACAAGACACGGATCCGGCGACCCAAAAGCTGAGCGGTTTTGATGTACCCGTTCATTGAGTCGAAGGTAATGGCAGTGTGAAGGTGAAACTGGCCCCCTTTCCATCTGCATTATTCTCAGCCCATATCCTGCCACCATGAGCTTCAATAATACTTTTTGATATATAGAGTCCAAGTCCTGTTCCGATGCTAGATTTCGTAGCAAACTTTGTGAATAGTCTCGGAAGTATCTCAGAGTGTATACCTTCGCCACTATCTTTTACATTAACAATAAGTTCATTGCTTTTATTATTTACATTGGCACTAACAGATATAGTTCCTTTTTTAGTGAATTTTATAGCATTGGTGAGGAGATTTGCTATAACCTGATATAGTCTTGTTTTGTCTGCAACTATATGTACAGGATCTTTTGCTTCTGAAAATTCTATTCTTAGCTCATTAGGATCATGGATTTGACTTCTGATGTCCTCTACAATATCTTGTATTTTGTCGTTTATATTCACCTTTTCTTTATTTAGTCGGAGAGTTTGGCTTTCTATTCTCGATACCTCCAAAATTTCGTTAGTTAACCGTTGGAGTCTGATAGCATTTCTTTTTAGAGAGGCTATTATTTCAGTATTATTCTTGGGATCGATTTCTAACAGTTCAGAGTATCCCAAAATAGCCTGAGTTGGGGTCTTCATTTCATGACTTGCAATATTGATAAACTCTCTCTGTAGTCTGTCATGGGTTTTCAACTGGTTAACTAGTTCAGCCTGCATCCATAAAGCCTCAAAGATTGAGACGTACGATATGACAGTTGGCTCACTATTCGAAAATGTAGCCAGCCCTACCGCTTCTCTAAAATCGGGTTTTGAATCGTCCGTCTTTTCTATTGCCAGCGATTCTTTTCTATCGATTACCAGAATAGTAACAGTAGTCACTGCTGCTTCTTTAAATTGAATAGCACTGCGTTGAATCTGAATGCTCCCCTTTAATTTTTTATTCTTTTCTTGATTTCCTAGTGTTATGGAATTGTTTGCTGCGACGGGGATTTCTTGAAGTATGGCTTCGATTTGGTCATTAATTGGAGTTATAATTCTAACCCTCACATCCCTCTCCAAGCATAATTTTTTCAATATATCAAAAGTGCCTATACGCTCCTCTCGCAAAAATGCATTAATTGTAGGAAGAATTAGTAATATTTCGTTATTTGCTGATTTAATCATGTCAAGAAGCTTATCCATTATTTTCTGAGGACTTTGTATGACCTCTGTCTTTGCTAAATCAATACCTTCTTCAATTTCCTTTATCCGGTCTCCTGCTTGGGTTGCCCGATTCCAAAAGCTATCAAAGACATATCTTTGATGCTCAATTATTTCGGTCACATTACTAAAGATAACCTGAGATGCTGATTTTCCTGCCTCGTGAGCTGCAGCAGGGGCAAGGTAGCCGGATTCGCTTACATAAAAATTTCCTTTTATTCCGTCTAAATGCCTAAGTTCATCCACCATAGTCATAAGCTGTTTACAATACGATATGTTATCTTTGGTTATCTCCGTCAGATAATATAATTTGACACCTCTTTTTTTGGCTTCTATAAATGCATTTTTCAAACCCAAGGTATCAAGAGTCAGGACGGGTCTGGTTTGATCCACACAAGCATAAACTGCATTATTTGTTTGATTTAGAAATTCTATAATTTTACTAACCACAGTTTCTATCCCATAAAGCACTTTGGTAGCCTTTTCATCATCAACAAAACGCCCAACCAAGTTCCTATCGTTAAACAATGCGTCATACTTAATGTTATTTATTATTTAATGAGATTGGCTAGCTGGTCATAATAGGATATAGGACTTTGCCAAGTTATTCGATCTGACATAGTCAATCTGGAAGATGTTTCAGTGGACTATGCCAATATGTAACTCAAAGTTCCTCCGTCAGCCATCCTAGTATCTGGACGAGTAATCACATATATTCTGGCCGCAGGTCATATCGTGTTTTGCTAGCGCCTATAGGGGCGTTTAGTTCACGTGCTCTTGTCTAATTTTAACCTTAGGTACCGCAAGTCATGCATTCTTTCTCTCACTTCTCGTCTTTTCTTGTTTGCTGTTGTTCAGATGACCAACGTCGTATATACAGTTCGTCTTTCAGTTGTAAACCCTTAAACATTTGAAAATAGGCTTGTTTGATCTTGTTTTGTTTATCAAATTCAGACTGTATCCAAAGGGTTTCAAATATAGTGAGAGACGACGAAACCTTTGATTCATTATTTGAGTATATAGCAATTCCTGTTGATTCCTCAAAGGTTTCCTTCATATCGTCATTAACTTCTATAGCTAGTGCAACTGCTTGGTCTACCACAAGGGTTGTAATCTTAGTTTCCAGTTGCCTTGCAATGCACTGAACGTTTATTAACGAATTTTTTCGCTTGACTGTGTTTTGAATCATCTCTTTTAACCTATTGTCATCATCGGATCCTTGTATTAGCAGTTTGACTGTCACGCCTCGCTCTGATGCTTGCCATAGAGCATTTAGCATTCCACTATATTCTGCTCGATAAAACGAATTGGTCGTTGAGAATAATAGTAGAATTTCAAAAGTTGCTGACTCGATAAGTTCTGTAGTTGTGTTCTTGATTTCAGAAGCAGATTCAATAAAATCAACAAAGTCGCCCTTTATTCCTCTTCCAATTTCTCTAATTCGCTCTTTTGCCGGGATAGACCTGCTTCGTAATGAGTCAAAAAGATGCTGTTGAGCTTCCACAAATGGCTTTACCTGTGTATGAAATGACTCTATTATATTTTGATCATTCCCGCTGTTATCGTTATCTATTAAATAATAAGAATAGCTTGTTGAATCTATTATGATAAAATTACCTTTCAGTCCATCATTATGATTAACTTCACCCACTTTCAAAAGTAGGTTGGCATAATGCATGTTTTCGGATGTGATTTCAGTTATGAACCTTGAGTTTATATTTCTGCTTTTTAACCCCTTCATGACACTCCATATTTGTTCATCGCGCATTAGAAACGACAGCCCTCTCGAGTCTATGCAGCAGTCAAATGTTTCCTTTGCCTCCGATATGGTTTCTAATACAGCAACGAAAGTCCTAGGTTTATCTACTATCTGGATACCCTTATTAAAAGAGCGATTATGGGTCGCCAACTGAGCCCTTTATACGAGGCCGGCCTATTTAAATTCCGGGTAATTATCAGTTAAATTGCCATAAATGGCACTCCGTATGGTGGTTCTCCAAATGGTCTTTTATCATAAGGAGGTTTTCATTTATTCTTAAGATCTTGAAATGTCGAACAGCCCACTAGTCAACACAAAAGGAAGGAAAACATGTCTATTAGCAAACTATTATTATTATCAGAAACTACTGAATGATAGAAAATGATACATTGGAAATTCTCACCCTATATATCTCAGCGACTTCATCTTTTAACCAACACTATAATTTTCCTGCAAGCGAATGGGCATTATTATATATCCAACACCTTCGCAGGACAACCCTATACACTATATGACAGCATCAGATTCGTTACATCCATATCAGACCGGCGCTAGGATTAGAAATACGACTGAGGAAGATATTCCAAAAATAGTCGATTTACAGAGGGAGTCATTTCCCTATCTTGCCCGCTATGGAAATGTATGGCAACCAGAAGAGCTTAAAAGCCACCTTCAAGTTTTCCCAGAGGGACAGTTCGTTGCTGTAGAACCTGATGGTACTATAGTTGGCTCTGCTAGTACACTTATAGTTTCACTTAATCCAGAATATTCAGAACACACTTGGAAAGAGATTACCGCAAATGGTAAGTTTACAAATCATAATCCTCTCGGAGACAGCCTGTATGGTGCTGACATATCAACACATCCAAAATATAGACATGAAGGTATTGGAAGTATGTTATATGATAGAAGAAAAGATTTGGTTGTTAGACTAAACCTGAGAAGAATGATAGCTGGAGGAAGGCTATTTAATTATCGCGAATATGCAGACAAGATGTCGCCATTAGAATATGCTAACAAAGTAATTAGAGCAGAATTGCATGACCCTGTTCTTTCGTTTGAATTGGCCAATGGTTTTAGGTTTATTAAGATACTCCCAAATTACTTGGATGATATTCGATCCTTGAACTATGCTAGCTTTATTGAATGGTTGAATATAAAATATAGCAGTCATCCAGCTGAATAGTTTACTGTAGGCATGAAGCCTTGAGACCATTGATGCTAGTATGCATTAGCCCTCTAATAGACGAAAGAGTAGTTTTATTGTTATAGTATAGTTGCAATTATTCAGACATCAATGTTAGGGTCGATTGAATTCCTTGTATCCTTGTCATATGCTTTCCTATAGACTCCTTTATTGCATCTATATTATCGTCAGACAACTTTGCAACAATATCATAAGGTCCTTCTACTTTGTCAATCTCTACCACGCAAGGCAACTTGTCTAGTTGCCTTAGGATCTCATAATCCGGATAATCATAATTGAGCAAAATCAATACATAAGCAGTTGGCAATATGATACTTTGTTATTGTATCGTAGGATATAAGGTTGTTATATGTTCAGTAGCGTGCAAATGATCCGTTTGTCCTAATAAACAGTAAGGTAGTAAGGTCACCTATCCCTGTAGACAACGTAATAGTAATCTACACAACAGGTATGAACCTATGTTATGATGCTATTCGGATCGTGGTCAAAAGCTAAACTTCTAATATCAAGCTAAGTAAAGACTATAGTGTGGGAATTAAAGAGTGGTTTCGTAAAAAGGTAAAAAAGCCCTTAACTGAAGAAACGAGGACACTTCGTGCTTCAATATCTAAGACCGAGTACAAAAAGGAGAAGCCAAAGGAGGCTCCAATTGAGGAGCGTCTGATGACGTCGCCTGAGAAAAGGCCAGGGACTTTGCAGGAAGAGCAACCTACCATGCCAGCTAAAGTAGAAGAAAATGAGAGACAAGTTAACCTCACTTCCGGGGAACCCGCTACCTCAAAGGACACAGCAAAGTCATCTTCTCAGAGGAAACTAACTCTGGACACCATTCCAAATTACTCTAAGATATTAATACCTCACGACGGGTCGGAGATGTCGGACAAAGCGTTAGCTCAGGCTATATATCAGTCAAAGATGTCTGGCGCCGAGATTGTTATTTTAAATGTCGTCGAGCATATTGAAAGTAGAGAGTCATCCACTGTAACTGCTACAGTCAAAGGAGAAGGACGAGAATTAGAAAAAACCAACAGTGGAGATTTGGAAATTACCGTAGAGGGAGAAGTAAAACGAATGATAGAGGATAAGATAAGATTATGTAGGGAAGCAGGAGTGACGAGTCAAGTTTCCTATAAAATACAAACAGGAAAAACTGTTGAAGAAATAGTTAAGCTGGCGGAGGAACTAAGGGTTGATCTAATTGTGATGGCAAGCAGCAGAATTATTTCGTCAGTTATGGTACTTGGAAGTATAACTAGAAAAGTCATGGACGGTACCAAAAGACCTGTTCTTGTGATCCGTTGATCATTGAAAGGCCTCTAGAACTATTACTAAGTCAGGAAATTTGTCGCGGCAGGCCCCACCACATATCACAGCGCTCCCAGCGACAAAATGGATGGATGCTGATACTACTCTCCGATGCTCTGGATGTTTTTTAGTCCGCTTCATTGTATACACAAAATATACCGCGCAGACGGGGTCCTTAATCTCTGGGGTAAATATGACTCTCAAATCCATTTCCTTTCTATCACTAATCTCTACATCTAGGTGTTGCAAATAAGACGATGCTGCAGCACTTCAAGCTACTTTTATATCTGGCACCAATGAAATCCTCTTCATAATTCCTTTTCTAACCCCCGATTTCAAGCCAATAAGCTAATTCCACAGAACTAAATACTGGGGGGAAAACTCCAAGTTACCGGTGTAACTAAACTAATTATTCTGTAATATGACTTATGAATAATGAAAGGTTAAGAGTGTTCACAGTTATAGTGGATAAATCAAAACCAGTTAAAATGGTAAATATTATTGTTGAGAAATTATTAATACGTTTTAGCAAAACACAACTAAATCTTCTGAAAATATTACATTACATGAATGCCCTGGAACCTGCACGTAATATGAAATTCATGAATTATGGGAATCGGGTATTACGAACTATGAAGGCAACTCCCAAGCTCATTATGCTAGTGCAATTCCTTGCGATGTTAACTATTGCATCGGCTATCTGTGGTCTACATCATCATAATCATCCATAATCATCATAATCATCATCATTATACTTCGAATAAGAAATATAAGTAGAGTACGTACGTGCTAATAGGAACCAACCCTTATGAACAAGGGTCACTTATTATAAAATAGATGATATCGTCAACCCCGTTACCATTACTGCTGCTACTACTTCTGGTATCTACGTCAATAATTATAATAGACCAAATGTCATATGCACAAGCTCAAAGAGATATCTCAACTGCAAATGGTTTGATAGACAACGTAAACCTTACAGAAACACTAGTCGAAGAAGCCAGTGATGTTTATGCAAACGCCACCGAAGCTGCAAGACAGGTTGCAAACGAGACACAAGAGACTGTAGAAGTAGTCGCAAACAAGACAGAAGAAGTAGTACAGCGCGTCGTAAATAATACAAAAGAGGCAGTAGACGAAACAAGTCTATTCATAAGTAACACTTCACAAATTGCAAATGATGATGACACAAGGGCTAATGTTACCGAAGCAAGTAGATCAATGAAAACAGAATCAGAAGACAGTCTTAGGAATCTGATTGCAGAAACCAGGGATGTATTGGATAACCTCACAGAATCAGTAAGACAGTTCCTAGGGGGAGGTTAATTCTTCCTCAGGTCTTTCTTTCTTTAGTATCAACTATTCTGCCCTAATTTATAGATCCGGAAGTTCTTTTGCTGTGTTCAAGGGCATTATTACTCGGTCCTATTTGAAACAGTTTCTTGTTTTACTGTTTATGAATTAATCAGTCTGTCGTATTTCCCCACATTATAATATAGGGGCTATCTAATAACCTACTTTGGAAAGTGAATCCAATACTGCTAGAGAAGGCAATCCCAGCTGTATTTGCACGAGGGATTACTACAGAAGAATTTCAAGCAGAATCTGGAATAGTTAGCAGAATGGCAGCAAAGGCAGTTTTGGAATATATGATCAATAAAGGAATAGGCATTGCTACTTCAGGAAGTCTTTATTTGTTTTCTAAGGCAGACAAAATGAAACTAGCAGTACTTGCATTGCAAAAGGGATGTGATATTGAAAATATTTCCAAATCCCTAAGTTGGAAAGACTTTGAATCACTGGCTTCGGAAATTCTTGGCCTGTGTGGATACCAGTGTAGGACCAATGTTCGGCTATCTGAACCTCATAGAATAGAAATTGACGTAATTGGAATTAACCATAAGTTGGCAATAGTAGCCGATTGCAAACATTGGAAACAGTACAGTCCCTCGTCAATATCATCCTATGCACAAAAGCAAACTGAGAGGACAAAAATGCTACTTAAAATGAAGGGAAGAACTAAACATTATAGCATTACTCAGGCTGTCCCTATTATACTGACACTATACTCTATGAATGTTGAATTTATTGATGGTGTGCCTATTGTACCCATACATAAATTCAAATCCTTTATTGAGGATATTCCTTTTCATCTCTCAGAGGTCAGGGTAATATCAAAATAACAAATACTTCAATACAATACTGGAAACGCTTGGAAGACTGCTAGGGCCGAATCTGGGAGCACAAAAGGTTAAGAACTTGATCTTCTATATACAAATCCATTTAGCAGAAGATCAGATGGCAAAAACTCAGGTCTCAAGGAGTATGAGGGAAGGTGTCTTAGTTGTAATATTATTGGTTACATCTATTGTTGTTACAAATTCATTAATTATTTTTTCGTCTAATGAGGACAACAGGTTTTACATCTCTGGGGTGATATCAACAGTCGCCATAGGAGCAGCCTCGATAATCTCCATCATTATGGTATTCAGATATAAAAGACACATCAAAAATCTTGAGAATAAAACTCAACAAGCCATCTATCCCAGAAGAATTGACACTAAGCCTCAACTTCGTCAATATTATTTTGATGATAACAAAATGCACATCTCTATTTGTTTATTTTTGATATTCTGGTTTGCTGCATCTGTAATCTGGACTTTTGAAAACGACCAATCTGCAGATATACTCATAGCTGATGCATTTTACTATATAGGATATGCATCATTTGGTTATTTCTTGTACAGCCTCTATTATCGCTTCTTTAGGAAGGAATTTGAGCCGCTAATTCTTATTTTGGTTGCTGTTATTATTTTAATACCTCTAATTTTTGTTGTCGACACTATAGTTAGTACATTACGATTGCTATCTAACCAAAAAGTAGATCTTTGGGTAGTGGTTAAAAATGCTGCATATCCAATTCTTGATTCGATATTAATTTTTCCGACAGCAATTATGTATTGGGGAGCTAAGCGCGTAGGAAGTAGAATCAATAGGACCAAAATGGATGAACAGGAAATAGGACAGTTAACTGGCAAACAGGAGAACTCCCCTTCTCCTTCATACTATCTCATCTCCAACTGTGCTCCGCTGTGGATGTTCTTATTGTTCGTAGGTATTCTACTATCTGCTGCAGGAGATACGGGGTTTGCCTATACTTCTGCTTTTGATATAACAACCGTGCAAAACTATGTCTGGATATGGAATATCTTCTATAATAGTGATCATCTCTGCTTTGCTGCTGCCCTTATTGGATACAGGCATTTCTTCGGTTTCGTCAAAGCAAATGAGCTATGGCACTGAGGCATTGAACCCCTGATATAATTATACGAAAGTCACCTTAATAGTTCACCTTAATGGCGTATTGTCACTAATATTGGACCCCGTCTCGGAGTCTAAGAGACAAGGAAGATGCAATTCTAGAAAATGCTGAAATGTAAATAGCTGAAGGGTGGGGTGCACAAGAAACAATACCAGTTTTGGAGCAAAATATGAAGGAGGAACAGTCAATGGCTAATTGGATTATGGATAATTCCCCTAAGATGCTTGATCAACAATGGCCAACATTGAATCTGCAGTAGTTTTTGGCAGTAAATAAACATGGGTATGAAGTTAAGATCCTTCTTTTTGTTAGATATTACCGAATAGAACAAAAAAATAAAAAAGTCTAGTTCGGTATTCCCGTGGAGTCTATCAGGTTACCTCCAACTGAATATGAAACAGTAAAATTCTGTCCTACCCTATTGTGGAATGCCAAGCTAGAACCTGAAAAAGGAATCGAGTCAAACTGCTGACCCTGCCCTACTTCATGTAGTATTGTTAACGCAGTATTCTGACCGGGGATTGTCAGTGGCTCAGGTATGAAACCGGTGGTATTTGCCGCTTGGGTCAGGTTAAATGGATGGGTTACAACTACCTCAACAGGTGTGCTTGCACTGTAGGTTACCGTTCCGACATATATTTTGGTGTCATTTCTTTGTGGAAGAACACCTACTGCTTGGTGGCTTTCATGTCCCGGTGTTGGGTCAGGGCCTGAGATTTTGGTATCCTGTAATGCAAACGGCGCACTTGCAGCTAACGCGTAATTGGAGGATGCCATTGTTGGTGCGAAGAATAGTCCCACAATAGCAGTTCCGACTAGGCTTAGAGTTATAAATTCAGGTTTGTGCAAACCTAAAGTTACGAAAATATTCATGGTCTAGGTAAAAAGGTTGCCCAAATAAATATCCATCAGCCCCAAAGAGTGGGTAAGATAATTTATTATCTCATGATTTTTAGTATAATCTTGACCACCATCGTCGTTAGGGACCATTTTAATGGAGCCACTTACCTTGTTCCCTTACCTGCTAATGATTTCAACACAATATTTCATCACTTGCTCTGGCCACGAAATTGGCATATATATCATGAATTGAATAGAAAAGATTCCGTTCCTTCTTTTCATTGGTCTGAGGGGGCTATATTAGCTGCTCTATAACGTCATCACAGTATGACTTTCATAGAGATATTCCGCGTCATCGCTCACTAGTACGTGATCACATCGCACATTTACTGAACATGCGAAACGGGATTGTTCGAATATGAAAAATATCATGCAATCTTTGAAAATAATCTTATATATGGTCTTCTAGACGATACTAGAAGTGCCTAATTGAACCAACATCAGCCAGGCTGCACATCAGCAGGGAGTCCTAAATTCAGCGGGTAAAGTACGTCTTTGTCCACCCATGCGCTATGTTGCAGAGTCTCCTGCGGTTCCCCTTTAATATATTCTCATAATTTACTAATCCTGAGAATAGTCCTAGATTCGAGCTGTGGATCAGGATTCTTTACTGAGTTTAGTTAATAATAAATGTTGAATCTATTAGCCTTGGATTGACCATGCTAGTTCTGCTAAAAACGATTACTCTCCGGCCCTTAAGACTCCGTCCTCTCTTGTTATTCCTAGAGGATAGTCTGATTTGATGTTTCCAAGACTTGACTTAGAAGATTGAGTACGGCTAATATTTCGGAGTCATTCAAATAATGATTCAGCCGAGGTGGATTCTTCACCTTCGTCTTGCTCTCCCTCTGTTCCACCTGCTCCATCTCCAGAATCTCCGGGTATTGTAAATACGAGTGGTTCCTCCGAATCCACTCCCATCCCAGAAGGTAATCCTGTTACATTAATGCTGTAATGTTTAACGTACTGTCTGGCAAGGAGATCTAGTTTTAGAACTGGCTCAAGTGGAGCATCACACAACGCTTTGGAAGTAATTGTGTTTATTCCTTCTTCTATCTCAGCATATTGCGGACTTATAACAAATGTCCATTCTGAATAGTCTCCAGGCGCGACAGGAATTGTGTCTTG
>JALZGI010000015.1 GCA_030861105.1 Thermoproteota archaeon | reverse complement strand
GGCACAAGACCTTCTAGAAATAATTCGCTCAGGATAGCAGTCCAGTATCAATAGAAAGTCAGCACCCTCAATAAACCAAAAGCCAAATGAATTATCCAGCGTCAAAGAGTACGTTCTGCAACCCAGTCAACCGCTATCACTTGCAGATGAAATTAGAAAACTTGCAGCGTTGAAAGAAGGAGTCATAACAGAAGAGGAGTTTAAACAAATAAAACAAGATCTGATCGGAAAAAGTAGTGAATAAAAATAAATATCTTCAAGACATTAAAAAACTTGTGTGGCTCTAATATTGTATAATCATCACATAAGTACACCTACCCGCTGCATAAACATAATCAGTTCAAGTATTAGCAGAATATGAAAGGAATTATTTTTGATATGGATGGAGTATTAATAGATGCAATGCCATTTCATGCGGAAGCAATGAGAATAGCAATTAATGAGGAAACAGGATATAATATTGACAAAAAAGTAGTGTACTTACTTGAGGGAATGCCTGCATCGGAATTAGTTAAAGAGATATTCAAAAGAGAGAATATTAATAAAGATGCCGATGATCTACTAGCAGAAAAGATTAGCAAAAGAAAAAAGGACCTATTTAAACAGATTCAAAAGTCTCAACCTATTGAGGGAGCAAAAGATTTGATTGAGGATTTAAGACACTGTAATTGTTTAAAAGCTTTAGTCAGTGGTGCCTCAAAAAAGGAGATTGAAGCCATACTCGACGAGAATATAGGATTAAAGAATTTCGATGTAATAATTGCTGGAGATGATTTGGAAGAAGGTAAACCTGATCCTTCACCATTTCAAACGGCATTACAAAGAATGAATTTAAAACCATTTGAAGCAATAGTGGTTGAGAACGCGCCATTGGGAGTAGAAGCGGCTATTAGAGCAGGAATACAATATGTTGTTACTCTTAACAATACACCACTTGACATTTCTTCTGATTTTAAGGATGTAATATCTTACGCAGATAGAGAAAGTAACAAGATATTCAGAGATACAAAATCGGCAAGTAGTTTTTTGAAGAAATGGTGTTGTAGTAGTAGTAGTAGTTAGTCTTCATCTTCTGATACTAGCTGTATATCCTCAAAGTCTGAAACTATTTCGCTGACTGTATCTTTACTTTTTGGCAAGTCCTTTATGTAATTATCTGCAATCTGTTTGGCTGTCCCTTGATCTGTGCTGATAACCTTTAGGGTCACTTTGTAGTCTATAGCGTATTTGTTTGTCATTAATTTCTTTTTATTTCACCTTCTAATATCTTCTTCGCTTTTTCTCTTTCATCTCATCTCTTTCATTATTTATTCCAAGTTCTTCTTTTTCATTCATTTTCTCATTCTAAGTAAAAAGACAACATGTCACAGGCATTGAGAATTTTAGCATTTCTTTCTCTTTTTATTATTTTATTTGGATATAAGTTTCTCTTCAGCTATTGTCCGTGGGTTATATGGTTTAGTTATAAAAGATTTGGCTCTTCCTTTTTCAGGATAACAGCTGCAGGGGTAATAGTATTAAAAGCTGGACTAACATCAGGTACAACAACTGATGCCTTACCCAATTCTGTTACTACTCTTTTGGCCTCCTGAAAAATAATCTATGCTATATACAGATCGACTCCGATTTTACATGAAATATCTGATGCAGTACTACTAAGTATAGACTTGATAGTTGAAAATCCTGAATTCACCAAAACATCCTTTATTCCGTCAGCAAATTCTAATAGTTGAATGTCCGACTCAATACTATTCTTAGGTATGATAATCGTATATAACTAACTAATACTAAAAATTGTTCTATTTTTTGGAGCTATGTCTATTAAGATACCTCTTCTCCTTCTTCTTTCTCTTGTTACAGCATTTCTATTTCCTTAATAGCTTAAAAGCGTGGTTTCCGGTGTTAGTTCTAAAATAGTAAGTGATCCACAGCATTGCAAGTGGTTCTAGCAACCTAGAACCCTCTATTCCACCTATATCTATTGTTTCCCAACCAAATGGGGTGAGAATATTGTCTGTCACAGTCTTCTTTGCATCCTTATCATTTCCACACATAAACATCGTAGGAGGTCCACCTTCAAAATCAGGACTGATCATTTGAGGATTACCAACTGTGTTGAGGGCCTTTACTATCTTTGATTCAGGTAAGAGACGTTGAACTATCTCACCTGCCGAATCAGTATGACCTACGGCTAATCTTGGCGGTATACCCTTAGAAAAGTCCAGTGGATTTGTAACATCAATAACAATTTTTCCAGTAAAATTCTTTACATCGGCTAACCTTATGGCATTGGACGTCCCATCCCACAGGGTTGCAAGAAATATTAGCTCATCACCAAATGATGCCGCCTCAGCAAAAGTCCCTGTAGATGCCTTTTCTTGTCCATGGCTATTGATCCACTGTTGAATGTCTGGTTTACTAGGTTCCCGGGTTCCAATTTTTACTCTATACCCAAGTCCAATTAAACCATCACCCAATCTGCGTCCTACATCACCGGAGCCTAATATCCCGATATTCATGGGCTATAACAACAATAACAAAAAAGAATAAAAAGAGAATTTAAACGTTTGATTCACTCACTATATTATATTGTTATTTTAGATCCAACAGTGATTAATATCTGGTCTGGTCTCAATATTTGTTCGCAGATAACAAATGTGACAATCTAGTTTCTCTGAACTATCTGAATAAAATCAATATTTCTTGATCCATTTTCTTTAATTAATCTAATACAACCTCTATTTGTAACAATCCTAGGACTCATTGCAAAAAGGTAACTGTAAGGGGATTTATTTT
>JALZGI010000005.1 GCA_030861105.1 Thermoproteota archaeon | reverse complement strand
CTTCCTATTATGAGAAAGCGGAAGTCAGGTACGATAGTAAATATAAGTTCAGGTGCAGGGCGTATTGGTTTTCCAGGCATGTCTGCATATGTAAGCAGCAAATTTGCTTTAGAAGGTCTAAGTGAATCAATGTCGTATGAGTTAGAACCGTTTGGGATTAAGGTAATAATTATTGAACCAGGTGTAATTAGAACAAACTTTAAGAAAAATAGCGTTATGTCAAAGAAATCATTAGATAATTCATCCGTTTCTCCGTATTCATCCATAAATCAGAAAATAGATTCATCAATTAGCTCTATCATAGAACACGCGACTCCGCCAGAGGAAGTTGCAAATGCAATACTGCATGCAATTACTTCTAACAATCCTGAATTAAGATACCTCGTAGGAAATGATATGATCATGATGGCGGAAACAAAGAAAAGCATGTCGGATGAAGACTTTCGAAAAATGATGATGCAAACCATCATAGGGTGATGATAATGCAACTGTCGAATATTGAATTCAACAAGTCTTTTACTTTTTTCTGAATTAGTGAGTAATATATTTATTCCAATTTGTCTTTCATTTCATCACGTGATGATGGTGTCACCATGATATTTTTTTTTGTTAACTTTATTTTCCTTTATTGGAAGCATCAAAAATATTCAGAATCAGATATATGATTGAACAACTTAATTCACAACCTAAGGTGTTTCTGATAGGAGTTGTCAGAGCGGAACTTCAACTGCCACATCAAATTTACTATAATACTTTTTCACTTGCCCTTCACCATATTTAGACTTGAATTTCCGAATAACATTATCAACCCTATTATTGTCTGTTATTCGTTCACCTCTTGTTGATATTTCTACACCGTTTACAGAAATTTTCAACATTTGGTCTGCTAGCATGTTCTTGTACCAATTGGTGTCCGAGCCCTGAACTGGAAGCAAATACAGCATGTTGTCTTCGTGTGCAAACCAAACTGGCCTAGGAATATCTCTGCCTGACTTTCTACCTTTAACGCTGAGTGTTATCTCGCTTGCTCTATCCAGTTTCTGCTGAACATCTGCCTTAGACATGATACCATATGCTGGATATGTTAGATATACGTTTCATGTTTTGTCCTGTATGTAGATACTGTAAATCAATTTGCCGTTGCCAATGGAAAAGACAGTGCTAGCAAGGCTGCAGTACGTTCTTTTGCCCGTTGCTGGACACTTGACCTGAAACACAGAAAGATCCGTGTCAACGCCATCAGCCCTGGATCCATTGATACTCCTATCTGGAAACCAGTGCTGAATGAGCAACAGAGTATTATATTGATAATAACTAAGAAATGCATCCTTAATTAGGAACATTTACAACTAAAGAATTCTCTATGAATAGTTGAAAGTGCCTATACGCACGGTGACAAAGTAGAGGTCTAATCTATCTTACACACCACACTGAACCATCTTCCTTTCCTTTAGGGTGAGGATAATACCTGAAAGGTTTAGATATTTTTTAAGTATTATTTAATCACAAATACCAAGAACTGGACAAATCTGTTATGCATCGCATAAAAGATGGATAATTATTTCAAAAACAAAAGATCATTGACTATTTACCAATCAACTACTTACCTCTTAAGTCTTAACTATTTTTTCTAACTTGGTTATCGAAGTCGGTAATAATAACAAACTACTTCTATCTGTATCAATTCTCATAAAAATAGCTTTCATTTTATTTGCATCTACTACTATACATCATCAGCAAGAAGAAGCATTAGCCCAAACAAATAATGATGATGATAATAAAATAATTTCAAGGTATTTGATAATCCTACTTATGGAATAAGCATGCAGTATCCTTCTGATCGGATAAAGATAGAACCTAGTCAAATTTCTCATGGAAATAATTCAATATTATTGTTGGATTTTACTTAGAGAAAGAAACTAGTTCAGACGCATTTTCTGCTGCTCTTAGCATAAGGATACATAGTTTATCTTCTATTCATAGTATATGATAATATTGTAGGACAAAAGACACTGCAAGTTTTGGCACCAAAAGGAGATAAAGCATATCATATTATGTATATTGCGGATGAAGCCAGACACTCTCATTATCTTCCACTTGCACAAAAGATGATTGATTCATTTGAAGTGATAGTAGAATCAACAGTTGATAGTGACATATTTTTGTTGTCATCTTTGTCCACAAAAGATTATGATAAAAAGAAGAAGACGCATCTTCCTTATCTGACTTTAATTTTGCAGCTGCAGGAGATTGGGCCTGTACAAAAGATACAAGAGATACCGTAAATAACATAATAGACAAAAGTCCAGAATTAGTACTTGGACTAGGTGATTACTCATATGAAGATACTGCAGATTGTTGGTTTGATATAATACAACCTATTGATAATATAATGAAGATTTCAATAGGTAATCATGATGATGAACAATTCCTCAGAGAATATATGAATCATTTTGGTCTTACAAAAGAGTATTAATCATTTGACCATCAGAATGTTCATTGTATTGCATTAGCAACAGAATCAGGCTATCTTGATATGAGTAAGGATAAAGCAAAAGAATAACTAGCATTTGTAAAAAGTGATTTAGAAAAGACTTCTCCTAATCCTAACATAAAATGGATTATACCTTTCTTTCATCAAATGATGTATTATAACGATGAGGATGGGGGTCTTATTGAGCCACATGATGAGAACTTGAGGAAGGTATATCATCGTCTACTTGAGAAATACGGAGTAAATTTAGTACTTCAGGCGCATTCTCACACATATCAGAGAACATATCCGCTCAAGGTCAATGAAGATTCGGAGGATGATCCAATAATAAAAAATGAGGATTTAAATAACTACCACATCACAGATGGGATTGTAATAGCTACAGTAGGTATTGGAGGTGCTTATCCTACCGGCATGAATGGCGACTCGGAATACACACCAGTTCAGTATAAAGATTTATTTGGATTTCTTAATGTATATGTACCATCTGATGGAACAAGATTAGTGGGTACATTCTATGAAAATCATCATAGCGGGAAATAAAAGATAAATTCACTATTACCAGATCAGAAGAATAAGCAACAGCAAAAGATGAGTAGGATGACTGAATACCAGTAGAAGAAGACAGTGATGGGAGGAAAAAGTGATGAAATGATATTGATCTTTTACAAGATGATGGCCATCTAATATAATATTTTCAAAATCTATATCTATATATAGATATATGGAGTCAATATGCTCATTTTAACTTAGAAGGTATAGAAATAATGCATATTATTAATTACCAAGACTGATATCTAAAAGATCAATTTCATCCTGTGTAGATTCTCTTTCACTCTATCATTAAACCTATTGATGTAGGACAGAATTTATAGGTATATTCTCTCCTTCAATAACATCATACAAAGAAGGGAACTAAGGAGACAAGTTTCTGAGTTGTAAAAAGAGTCAAATATGCATCACATTATAGCTGATAGATGTCAAAGCAGTTCTTCACATTAGTTGAAAATTAAAATAAATATAATCAAAGAACTTTTAGGCAGGGT
>JALZGI010000001.1 GCA_030861105.1 Thermoproteota archaeon | reverse complement strand
ATCGAAGCACTCATTGAACTGCTCCTTCGTAAGAATCCCGTCTAGTTGAAGAAGGGTTACTTCGTCAAGCTGTGGCATGTAAGCAACTGGCATATCTGCTCCGCCTTCTTTGTCTTCGGTATCATTTATGTCAAGGACTATCTTGTCGTCCACCTTTCCTGCGGCGCAGGCTGCTATGAGGTCCCGCATGTTAATCCCAGCGTCAGCTAAGGCAACTGATGCGGCAGTGATCCCAGCACATCTGGAGCCCCCATCGGCCTGCAAGACCTCTACATATACGTCGATTGCTGCACGAGGATAGTCCTCCAAAAGGAGTGCAGGCTCCAATGCCTCACGCATTACCTTTGAAATTTCAACTTCTCTTCTCGATGGAGCTGGATTCTTCCTAGTGTCTGTCGAAAACGGAGACATATGATATCTACATCTCAGAACGCATCTATCTGGCTGTGCCATGTGCTTTGGATGTACCTCCCTTGGTCCATAAACAGCTACGACAATTTTGTTTTTGCCAAACTCTATGAATGCAGAACCATCAGCATTTTTTACAACGCCCACAGTAATCCTTACTTCCCGAAGCTCCTCTGCAGTTCGGCCGTCTGTTCTCCTGCCTTGTTTATCTATCAGACTTCTTGTCTGGCTCATCGTGCGTCTTCTTCCCCCTTCTTGCCTTGTTCTGGCGATTCGTCTTGTACTACTTTTACTGCACTTTTAGTTTTTCGTGTTTCAGTGCTGCCAGTGCCGCTGATAGAACGTTCCCTGTCTACCTTCCGGCTTTTTTCAATTTGGTTAGGATTTTCTGAAGACGAAGACTGCAACGAAGAACTAGAGGAGAGCGAAGAGGATGAACCGGAAGTCAAAATCGGAGGAGGAGATGCCAGATTTGAAACCTGATGAGATGATGATGGCTTATATTGTCCCTGATTTTGGTGTTCTGCTGGCGACTCCTGTTGACGTAACGACCCCAAGTGCGTTTCGGTTTTTGAGATCGAAGATGAGAACTGATTAGACGACTCCAACTCAGATTTGTTTTGCGATGCATCACTTTGCATAGCTGGAGTCTGATGTTGTTGCGTCTCGTCAGGAACATTCAAAAGCATCTTAATCCTCTGAGTCAAATTAGAGGTATGAGCTTCCTCTTCAACCATTCTTATTGCTCTTACTGCCAACTCTATTCCCTCTGGAGTTCGACCTGTTACCACGACAATTCCATTCTGACCAATAAGGACTCTCGTTTGGGTGGCTTGTTCTATTGTTTGAATCATAGAGCCTCGCTTTCCAATTAGCCTCGGAACTCGAGTTGATGAGATCTTTAGAGATTCGCCTCGCGGAATCTTACCTAAATCTCTATCCTGAATACTGAGCATAGGGTCCCTTGTCCTGTCAAATGCAATTATTCTTGCGGTTATAAGGTCACCGGTAGCCAGTTCTCGGTTCATATCATCTCTCGCTGGAGAAAAGTCCCTTCCAAACACGTCCTGCGCAGGTAGATGGGCTGTAAAGCATGAGTTTATGTCCACGTCCCATGAAAGTGAAGAACGGTCTACGATCTTACCTATTACAATATCATTTACTCGTGGTATATATACTCCTGTTAATGGTATAACCTTTATTCCTTCCCTCCCAGCTTCGGCTATTCCAATTCTTGTTGAGAAAATGGAATTTCCGACCCTTATCACATTCATAGATGGCCTAAAATTACCATCAACTATTTTGTCGCCAGGAATCACGTATCTTCTTCTTAGTTCTTGCATCTTACTTCATCAACTCCCCAGAACGCAAATTTTTACTATAAGAATGAGCAAATGTCCTCTTGTAGTTCAAAATAGGTGTTTTCATTAGTCTATGCTTGAGCTCAGGAGCATCGGACTTATATTCTAATGTCAAGACCTGAAGTGCTTATATATGCTTGATTGAACATCAGGATTCAGTAATCTGAGCGGATCCCCTTGTAACAGAACCTATTCTGTCTACTAGTTTTCCCTTGACACCGGCGTTCACCTCTACTACAGCTCTTAAAGAACCGTCGGAGAGCCACTGTTCATTTCTAAGGCTTCCAGTCGTTTTAAGGACACTATACGATTGAGCCGCAAATTGGGGGGGGATGGTTATTGTCAATACAGATATTTCGGATTTTAGAGGCAAGATTTTCCTAAGAGCATCAATAACCTGCTTAACCTGATCTTCAATTCTTTTAAATGGATCAATTGTTATCCTCACGTCATTTATGGCGGCCTCAATTCGAACTGGAGGATGCGGGAGATGCGTTTTGGGATCAACAAAGTTTCTGTTTATAAACTCGACGATTTGTTTCCTCTTGTCTTCAACCATTCGTCTACGCTGTTCTGTAGTAAGAGATAGTTCACCTCTGGAGAGAATCTGTTTTGCTATTTCACTTGTGTCTTTTGTCTTGAAGTGTTTTGATAGCTTTTCACTGGATGCTCTCGAGCCTTTGTTCGCATCAGAGTATATTTCATCTGAAACTAAAATGTTTGAAAAATCAGTTCTTTTGCCTATCTTATATTCCAACGCTGGATCGGGCTTGACTAGAATTTCAAACCTGTCACCTTCTAATGACAAACGGACAGTGACATATTTGGCATCCACCATTAAGTTTATCAGATCCCGCTTTGTAATAAATTTTGTAGAAACGATAGTGATTATCAGGGGTTTGCAGATGTCCCGTTATTTTTATTTTCTAAACTAAAAAAACAAAAAATAACAAAAGAAATAATCGCTGAGGAAATGAGACTTTCCTCTTCGTCTTATATGTAGGGGCCCTATTCGGTCACGTATGCCCTTTCTCCGTGCTGCGACAGGTCGAGTCCAACCTCCTCTTCTTTTGGAGTAACTCGGATTCCTCCCGGCCATACTAGGTCCATTACTTTTATTATAAGTGCGGTTATGCCCACTGCCCATGCGAGGGCGGCAAAAGCTCCCACCGCGTTTTCATAAAGCTGCGCGGGATTTCCAAAGGCAAGACCGTTGTCTCCCCAGTCTGTAAATCTGTGTTCGGCAAATATTCCTGTAAGAAGGGCGCCTGCAAGCCCACCAATGCCATGAACTGCCCATGTATCAAGAGCATCATCCCATTTCCTCTTGTTTTTAAATATAAGTGCTGCATAGCAAACTACTGCCGCTACAATTCCAATAATTATAGCCGACATTGGTGAAACAAATCCCGAGGCAGGGGTTATAGCAACCAGTCCGGCTACGGCTCCCGAGGCAGCGCCTACTGTCGATGGCCTACCAGTATGAGCCCAAGATACTAAGGCCCAAGTCAGTGCCGCCATGCCAGTTGCAATCTGAGTCGCTACAAAGGCACTTGTGGCATTCGTCGCCGCTGCCCCTGCTGAACCTGCATTGAAGCCAAACCATCCTACCCACAGGAGAGCTGCTCCTAATACCACCATTGAAATATTATGAGGTTCCATTGCAACCTTACCGTATCCGAGTCTGCGTCCCAGCATTAGAGCTATAACAAGCCCTGCCCATCCGGACGTAATATGAATAACGGTCCCGCCTGCGAAGTCAAGAGAACCCAGACAGCCCGTCCATCCAAATCCACAATAGTCAGGATTGGCTCCATAATTTTCTGTTGCAATCTGCCATGTCCAGTGAGCAGCAAAGTCATAGACAAAAGTCGCCCAAAGGACTATGAAAATTATGAATGCGCTGAACTTCATTCTCTCAGCCAATGACGCCACGATTAAGGCGGGAGTGATGATTGCAAACATCATCTGGAACACCATAAACGTCTGATGTGGAATTGTAATCGCGTATGCGTTAGAAGGAACATCATGGAGAACATTGTTGAGACCAGCCCAATCAAGTGTCCCTATGAAACCGTAGCCCCCAGCATCCGGACCAAAGGCTAAGCTGTATCCCCATAAGGTAAACTGCACTGCGATAACTCCTGTAGTGATGAAAACCATATGAAGTGAACTTACAGCATTCTTCTGTCTTGAGAGGCCACCATAGAACATGGCCAGGCCAGCAGGTGTCATCATCAGCACGAGGGCTGAGGCTGTAAGCATCCATGCGTTATCTCCATGATCTATAGCACAGGGTATAAGATACCCTTCTGCAGTTTTGTTATAACTTCCGTCTTCGTTTTGTTCAAAACAATGATATTTTACCGCGGGTTCTCCTTCCCGGTAATCGGTAGGAGCTTCGCTTTCCGGAAGATGGAATGCATCCGCATCATTTAAGACCATATTGATTGAAACTAAGGCAGCAATGCCCCCTAGCATAGCTAAAACCGTTAAAGCTGATCTCTGCATAGGTTATACCAGCACGTAATCTGCGGGCAGTGATATAAATAATAATATATACTTTGACTTTGTTTCTGTGTAATATTTACTTTATTTAAGTTGTAGATAATATCACTATACTTTTGAATAATGATAAATTCCTAAGATTCCATATCCAACCTAACCTATGACTTGCTCGCTACGAAATCTAAGAGCACTCGATTTCTTTCTCAGTACATTTTTAGGAGGCTTTGAATGAATTCCCCAAAATATTGAATTCACCTTCAGCCGAGGTCATTGAGAGAGATGAGGAAAGTATAAGTGTCAAGTTCAAACACATTCCGAGGGAATACGTAAATGCCATCAGAAGGCTTGCCATAAGCGAAGTCCCAACTCTGGCAATAGATGACGTCGTTATGATAGAAAATTCTTCGGTAGTTCATGATGAAGCAGTAGCACACAGGCTAGGAATGATTCCTCTACATACAGACCTGAAACGTTTTGTAATGCCTGCGGATTGTGATTGCAAGAGCACGCTGGGGTGTTCAAAATGCAGAGTCCTACTTGTACTTAATGCTGAGGCTGTAGAAAGAACAAAAATAGTAACTTCGGGAGAGCTCAAGTCAGAAGATGAAGAAATTAAGCCGGTCAGCAACGACATTCCGATTCTTACGCTAGCTCCGGGTCAAAAGGTAAAGTTTGAGGCTTATGCGAGACTGGGAAACGGCAAAAGTCATGCGAAGTGGCAGCCCACCTCTTCGGCTGTCGTAAAGGATGGGGAAAGCGAGAGTGAGTCTATTCTCATTATTGAGACAAATTCAGCGCTTAGACCGGATGAAGTTGTTTTAGCGGCTTCTGATATGTTAAGTACCAAGATCAAGCATTTTGCTCAGTCAGTTCACGCTCTTAGGTCTCACCGCATACCCAAAAGCAGTTAATTTGCCTACGGATAAACTAGGGCGACTGATTAGATATAATGACGATTACTTGAGATTCAAGGAAATTAACTAAAAGTTGTGCAAGATACTATTGGGTAGGTTTATTTTGGGGGAACAGATGACTTACCAAGCGAGAAGCTAGACAGGCAAGGTTATAGAATGTACGTTTCATCTTTAATCCAAGATAACATTTGGACCCTGAGGAGGGCTTTAAAGAAGGACAAGGCTCCTATATGGCGGGCTTTGGAACGGGAGCTGGCTCGCCCACGTAGGAATAGAAGAGAGATTAACATCGGTGCTTTGGCTGACAAAACAGAAGATGGCCAGGTAGTAGTTATTCCAGGTAAGGTGCTAGGCTCAGGCGAAATTGGTCATAAACTTACAGTTTGTGCAATTTCAATGTCAGAATCTGCTGCTAAAAAAATTATAGCAAGCGGAGGCAGACTAATGAGTTTTAGTAGCCTGATAGAACAATATCCGAACGGAAAAGGGGTACATTTGGTTGGATAAGGATCTTCGGCATCAACAAGACCAACATGATCAATTGGCCGATCAAAAAGGAAGACATAGAAATGAAATAATAGTAGATGCCGCAGATTGCATTGCGGGTCGGGTGTGTTCACACATCTCGAAACTTCTGCTCAAGGGGAACAGGGTTCTAGTTGTCAATTCAGAAGGCGCAATGTTGTCAGGAGATAGGTACAAGACGATCGACATTTACAAGGAATTCCTGGAAATTAACTCAGTGACTAATCCCATCCACGGCCCGTTTCATCCTCGAAGGCCCGATACAATATTAACAAAAATGGTTAGAGGAATGATTCCAAAGACGAAAACAAGCGGCATTGAGGCTTTTAAGCGTTTGAGGGTCTACATTGGCGTTCCAGATGAATTGAGAAGTGTAAGGAGAGAATCTTTTGAAGATGCAAGGATTACCAAGGCCCGATCACGATACATTTCAGTCGGAGAAGTTGCCAAACAGATTGGTTGGAACGGCATCCTAAGGACTGAACCTGAGCAACAAACACGGGAATGATTCCGCCCGCATCTGGTGCAGCCAGATTTGAAGAACCAAAACGAGGCCGACTAGAAGAACGTAATTTTAAAATGGCCTCCGAACGTGTAACTATAGAGGAACATAACAGGGATTAGAAGAATGAATAAAATAGATCTCTATCCTGCACAGAGGAAGACTTGTCGGGCTTTGGCAACAATTTCCAAAGGAAATGGCAAGGTTCGCATCAATAATATTCCTGTCGAGATTTGGGAACCGAAGTTGGCCAAGGAAATGGTATTTACACCTCTCAACATTCTCGGAGAAATCAGGAACCGAGTAGATATCGACGTTACAGTACAAGGTGGAGGATTTATGGGTCAGGCATTTGCTGCGGCCGTTGCCATTACGAGGGCCCTCGCTGGCGAGGGAAAAGGCGGAAGAGATCCTAGGGACCATCCCTTAACAAAGTCGATGAGAGAAGAGGTTCGAAGGAAGATTATGGAATTTGATAGACATCTCCTATCGGGTGACCCGAGACAAACTGAATCTAAAAAATTTGGAGGACCTGGCGCTAGACGCAGAAAGCAAAAATCGTATCGTTAGTCGTGGGCTTCTTCTTGGTTTAGAATAAGGCAGATGA
>JALZGI010000547.1 GCA_030861105.1 Thermoproteota archaeon | reverse complement strand
ACCTTCAACAGGATCGCTTATGACTCTATTTGATGGATCAAAGCCTGCTACGCTTGCTATAGCTAACAATATCGCACCAGTAGTAGCGAGCAATACAGCAGTGATCGCCAATGCAATTGCGGACTTGCGTTTCAAGAATTAATAAGCACCCCTACAATGGCTTGCCAAAATGTTTCTTTTATCCATAATTTTTGGAATAATTGTACATCTCTCATCTTTATGCTACCAATCAAGAGGGGATATGATTTAGCTGATCATCGCTACTGCTAATAAAAAGTCCATGCTTGCTACTACACATTGATGATTCCTTACTCATTCGGCTCAAGGATTTTCCCCTCTCTCAATTGGCCCTGCAGCTTTTACCAGCTCAGTCTTGTCCGAAGTTGTAAGATCGTAAATTGGTTCTGGAGGCGGTGGAGGAGGAGGCGAGTCAAAGATATCAAGCCTATTGAAGATTTGTTCATAGTTTTCAATTTCTGTTGTGCTCATATGGTTCTATAGCTTATTTGCCTACAGAAAATAAAAGGCGAATTGACCGTTCTTCTACAACCAGAGCTACTTATTTTTGTTGCTGAAATCAACTTTTGACATTCATTTGCAACTATCTTATACTATGCGAAGATTCAACAGAGCCATTGTTATTGTTGATGATAATATCTTTCATTGGTGAGAGGAATCACTGTTTTTACTATCAGCGCTCTGTTGGCCGAAAGGGGGCTGTTGCTGTGGCTGGTCTTCTATTCGGCCTCGGCCTCGCTCATACCACCTCAGACCTTGATCATGATGTCTATTGACCTCTTTTGAAAGCGTCCAGCCAAGCACAATTTTTATTCCAACAATTGCAGCTAACATGGCTAATTCTTGAAATGATGGTACAATTATCGCCTTCAAAATGACGCTACCTACCTGCAAATCTATTGCCAAAAGCATGCCTCTAGCAAGTCTAAGCCTGATCGTCTCTGTATCAATCGTATGGTGATGTGGATGTTTTGTTCTTGTGATTACCTTAAAAAAACCAATTATTGCCATTGCAGCAGTTATTGCAATGACTATGCCTGTCACTAGATCAATTCCAAAGATAATGTATTGAGCGTACACGCGCATCAGCTCTTCTGTGCTTCTACCGAAAATTTGAGCAGCGGGCTCAGCGGCTTGCATGATCTGCGATTGTGTGCTTATCATCATCCAGACTCTAAATTACGTCAGCTACATAAGAAAGATATGGGTATATGCAAAGGGGTATGTACTCCCGAAGCGGCCACCTTTTCTTATTTATATGTCTAAATCTTGCTTACATAAGAACGGTACACTGCTTGTAAATAACATGAGTGGCCACAACCCTTATGGCGACTACCTCTGCTCTTCAAAATACAAAATGGCAAACCTGTATAGATGCCTGCATGAGATGCGCTGAGTCATGCGAGTTCTGTGCCTCATCTGACCTCAAAGAACAAGATGTCAAAATGATGGCAAGCTGTGCCCAAATCAACAGAGAATGTGCAGTTGTTTGTTGAACATCTGCAGCATTGATGTCAATGAACAGCCAGTTTGCAAAACAATTCTGTGATCTGTGTGTGCTGACATCTGTGATGCTTGCGCTCAGGAGTGTGAAAGGCACAATGTTGGCCACTGCAAAAGATGTGCACAGGTATGTCATGACTGCGGTAAAGAATGCAGAAGGATGTCTTAAAAGATAGGCAGAGACAATAGATAGAGGCAGTGATAGCGACATGTGGAGAGAGAAAAGAACATTGCCTTGTGATTGTGTACTGTACTGGGATGAAGAACGTATAGTGATAGCTTTTTGTATGACTCATTCTACCGATTATATAAAATGGAAGGGGAAAGACGAAGAATTTATCAAGAGAGTAACAAATACCCAAAGAGAAATTGGATATATAGATAGATGAAAGTATTTTGATAAAGATGAGGTAAAAAGGTGTAGTCATAAATGCACGCAAACAAGCTACACACGTCTTCTTGCACAAGACAGATCAAAGATACGACAACGAGAGTTAGGAGATACCTACAAGTTTTGAGTAAGATATACCAACAAGTATCCTTACGCAACAGATATCAACGTATGGCCAAGGGAATTTCCTCTAAACAAGCAATCATGATTCGCATGATCCATTCTGACTTGAACTTACGTAAAGTATATGCTAAAAGAACTACCTAATTTACTACGAGCAAGCACACTGATCATCTTGGTATATTTATTACCTGAATAAAATCATGACCTGTGAGCTGTCTATGTTCCGTCTTATCAAATATATCGAAAAAGACATTAAAACATTCGTCGCAAATGAATATCTGTACTTCTCCAGCAGCGAGATACTCGGCATTCAATACCTTTCCACATCCGATGATTCACAACAATGCATTAAATTTAACAGAAATAGACCGTTATTCTAATAGATCTTTCACTGGAGCACAAAAGTTAAGACTGTGCGACCTAATTTTAAGACGAACTGGAACGGCACTGCTAGTAAATGGTTTTGAATACGTGGCTACCAATGCGGTGGACGGCCACTTAGACATTTTTAGGCTTTGATTATTACTCTGGATTAAAGAAAAAATTGACTTAAAAATAGATTCTTCTATCATAAGAACGGTCAATGCCAGAACCGTTGTACAAGAATCTTGTTACAATGCAATTTTTGATTTATGATATATCTCTCATTGTACAATGTAATAACGTATGAGCCTTCAAGGTATTTCACTTGGCAAACTTGCGATAATTCTGATCATAGCTGGAGTAGTTATTGTATTTGCTATTTCAGGCTTTCAAGCAAGAGATGTCCTTTTTGCACCAAACATAACAGAAGAATCACAAGTGATAATAAAAGAACAGGGAACTTGCACAGTACAAGCTGAAGATGATGTACCACGGACCATAGAGAATTGTCCCTATAATATTGGTGACACAATATCAATAACATACAAGCGAGAGCAGCCACCGATATTGGAACATTCTCTTATTAGAGAGCAATAGGAATAGCAAGATGCTTGTTGTCACATAGTTAGCTGTAAAATCTTATGTCTATTCAACTGTGATTGATAATCCATCAAGTTTAGACTACTGGAGACTATAATACCACTAGCGTTGTCACTATCTTGGAATACAATATACTAACTTGATCATTCTCACCGGAATGCAAATCAAAAGAATACTTCCCATACTTCAGAAGATGATGAGAGACCTTCACCCGTTCTAGATTTCTGTTTAAGATATCTGGCCAAATCAGTAGCTGTGATAATACCCACAACATCC
>JALZGI010000523.1 GCA_030861105.1 Thermoproteota archaeon | reverse complement strand
ATCTAGTCTTGAACTTGCCCCACCTAGGATTTTTGCTAAAGTGTTAAGAATTGCTGGACCAATGTTCTATGCATTTGATAAAAAGGAGAAAAAGGCAAAAGTGATGACTCCAGATTCTGACTATGTTTTGAGACGTTTATTCAATGGAACATTACTGTTCAAGTTAGATCCTCTTGTAGGCCATTTGGAGGCACTTGAACTCAACTGTGTTAGAAAAAGTAGGGCAAGGTTGGGAAAAGTTAGTGCATTTAAATTTGAACATAAATATGTCTCTCGTAATCCTTCAGTGTTTTATTCGACGACGCTTCCAGAATTTTGTTACTTCGATGTGAGTTCTGTTACCATGCAACGCGGTATGCCCAACAGGATCTTACGGAATGGAAATAGGCAGACCATAGTTTGGCTAAGTATTGAACATGAAGCCCGTCGAGAATTTCACCTGGGGTTTAATTTTTATGGCCCTGACAAGAAGGGATTTAAGATGAGACTGAGCGATGTTAGAAGATTACCTCAGAGGCCTAAGGCTTCAGATGAATCGCTCAAGGTAATTACTGACATCATAAACCTTGCAGTTGATTCCCAAAAATAGGATTAGAGCTTTCCTAGCCACTAACCATTCAGGTCCGCAAGGTAAGGCTTCATTCAGACAACAAATACCGCGCCTGACGAAGAACATGGGCTTTGGGAGACCCAAGCACATGGCCGTGACTGAGCTTTGTATTTTGTTGGTAATACTCAAATGTCGCATCTCAAAAGTGCTTTGTCACCCGTGGGCTTGCGAATACTGTTTTCAGTAGAACTGATACTATAAGCAGGCAGACCTTGAGCAGGAACAGAAAAGATAGATCCTATCCTTTGTCATAAGCTGCGCTGCAGTATCATTAACCTGTCCTCAAGTTTTTACTGGTAAATCATAAGCAATAATGGAAGCCGGAAAAATTCATTGGTTTACATGTTCTCGGTCTCAATTGGCCTGCATGCTTGGAAACATTGATAGGCACAGTATGCTATCTATATTTAGACTGTTGTGTCAGAAGACGATCCTTTCGCTCACTGGTCAGATCTAATTCATAGACCTGTTTACTCAATCGATGGAAAAAGACTTGGCTACCTTAGAAGAATTGTCTCTGATTATATGATTGTCGGTACTGGTCTGATTAACTTAAAAAAATATTTTATACCAGTTGCTCTCGCAGAGTCGGTCAGCAAAAAAGGCATAAGACTTAGGATTACTGCCTACGATGCCTATTTGAAGTACTCCTATTCAAGGATGAAGAACACTCTCATTAACCTGGAAGCATTGCCCAGATCTTCGGTTATCTACAGACAGATTTACGACCGAATTGAAACTATAAGAAATATAACCAACAGAAATAGACTGGCTGCGCTGATTGCCCTTATCTCAGGGATCTTGTTCTTACTCTCTGGGTATAGGGCTAACCTGGAAATCTATTATTTATTAAGGGAAGAAGTTGTCATACATACAGCCAAGGAAATTTGGTCTGTCGTAATCATTCCTATAGGGATACTCGCTCTTCTAAGCCAACTAGGTGGAATAACTGTTTTATTGGGGTCGGCTCTCTTTGCCGCAAACAGAGTGTTTGCAGGAAGATTTGCAGTCATGCTAGGGACAGGGCAGGGTATTTTCACGATCGGCCTGCGCATTTTTTCTGATCTTTCGACTGGGAGGATAATGGCTGACCTTGATAATAATTATGTAACATGGCTCACTTCGTCTGCAGTGGGTCTGGGAATCCTATTCGCAGTAATTTCCCAGTCAATATCTAAAGGAACGAAAGAGGGTATAGTGTCCAGGACTTTTAGATTCGCACTACGAAAGAAGTGACGGGCTTTTAGCAGCAGTTTAGGCGCTTGAGAACCATAACAGAAGGAATTATTAAAAATAAGGCGATTATGCGAAGACTTTATCGTCGCAGGCAAAGTTCAATAGACAACCCTTTGTTCTGGATCAGACGTTTGCATACATCGAGAACTCGTGCGGATGAGGTCTCACGACCACCTCATTGTGCTCCTTAAGCTCCTGTTCTATCAAACTATCCAAGGCATCGTCGCTAAAAATTGGTTTGAGGAAGCTTCTGTCGGACTCTAGCGATTCACACGCCTCCCTTAAACTGGCGGGCAATTGCCGGATCCCAAGTTCCTTTCTTTTCTGTGGACTCATCTTAAAGATATCTTCATCTATTGGATCGCCTATCTGGGTCTTCTTCTTTATCCCATCTAGTCCTGCAGAAACTATAGCCGAAAAAGACAGATACGGATTACAGGATGGGTCAGGCGCACGAAATTCAATTCTCTTCAGGGCAGAGAATTTCTCCCCCCTAAAGTGTCCGGGGATCCTAATTATTGCAGACCTATTCCCTGTGCTCCAAGCAACATAGACAGGAGCCTCATACCCTGGGACCAGTCTTCTGTATGAGTTGGTGGTTGGGGCGACTATGGCTGCAAGTGCATCTGCATGATCGAGGATGCCCCCTCCAAAATAGCGGGCTTCGGCTGACAGTTCAGCATACTGGTCATCCGAGTCGAAAAACAAGTTCTGCCTATTTTCGTTCCATAAGCTAATATTGACGTGCATTCCTGACCCATTGTCAAGCGCTATTGGCTTGGGCATCATCGTAGCTATCATATTGTGCTTTGCAGCAACATTCTTAACGACATGTTTGTAACTTTGAACCCCGTCGGCGGCATTCACCAGGCTGTCAAATCTGATATCAATCTCGCACTGTCCTGCGGTTGCAACTTCGTGATGATGTGCATCACAGATTATACCAAAGTCATTGCTCAGTATGTCTACGCATTCATTGCGATAGTCCATTAACGTATCAGCAGGGGCACTCGGAAGATAACCTTCTTTTAGTCTTAAATGATAACCAACACCGTCAGTTGACCATGGTGCCTCCCTAGATACGATATTATAACTCTGGCTATGATAGGGAGTCATCGTATTTACATCCAGTTTGTCAAAGACGAAGAACTCGACTTCTGGTCCCCAGTAAGAGACCTCGTAGCCTGATTTGAGAACAAGCTCTTCCGCTTTCAAGGATATTCCGCGAGGATCTCGGGGATACGAATCTTTTTTCGAGCCTCCGCTTAAAATATTGCAGATTAGCCTTGCCGTATTATCTTTTTCGATCCACGGAATAGTTGCATATGTGGACGGGTCGGGTCTAATAACTAAATCTGATTCATAAATGGCTGTAAACCCCCTTATGGACGAACCATCCAGCTTGGGAAGCCCATCCTCAAAGTCTGCCTTCTGAAGCGTATCTGCCGGAATAGTAGTATGGTGGAAGCTACCCATCAGGCCGGTGAATTGCAAATCCAGGAACTTTATCCTATCTTGACCTAACTTGTGCATAACATCATCCACAGTGTATCTTAACGGTTCTATCTTGCCATCTGTTATCTTATAGGGCAATAAGAATATCTCTATGTAAGCAACATTTGCCTCTAATTAAGTTTTAAAACCTTAATCGGTTATATCTAAACTACCATCTTTTCTTAGGTATATTATTCTGTATTGCTTACCTCTCGGAGTAAAGTTTTTGTTGACGTACCAAATCATACTGATAGTGAGACCTACCTACAAGACTGGCAACACGAGGTCAATATGAGTAAGGTTAACAATAATAATAGTAATGATGTTGATAATAAGGATGGTCTAGGGACTATAAAGGACATTTACGATTTACTTTTAAGAGAAATCCAACTTCCTGGTTTACAGGCTATTCCAATGGATACGTATCAGGATGTCGCTATCATATTGTCAAAATTAAGGGCGCCGATCTACGAAGGACTAGAAGCAGAGATAAGGGATAGGATAGTGGGATTAATCTCTCAGTCAACGACTTTACTGCTTGAAAAACGTCTACAGAAAATGGCCGAGCAACAAAAATCAAAACCGTTTGAACAATTTCCGTCCTCGCTGATCGCGATAAACACAGACTACTCAAAACTAACTGATGAAGAAAAGTACATTTTGGATTCCGAACAGGATTTTGCCAAGAAAAAGGGATACGTATTGATCGCAACTCTCGAGGGTAGGTCTAAGGTATTAGAATCAATCTCTTCGAAGGTTCGATCAACACAAATACTTGTGAGATTTCTCAAAGCAACGGAACAGTTTGTAGGAATAGATATGAACAAGTACGGTCCGTTTCATAAAGAAGACGTTGCAAAACTGCCACTTGAGAATGCAAGGTCGCTTATAACCAATGGAGAAGCTGTTGAAATCAACTTAATCTAATTTACTGTAACAAAGCCTAAGAATAAAAAAGTAAGGATAACATAAAAATAATTGAGCAGTAGAAGAGTACTGGGATTCTGAAGTTTGACCCATAATGGCATTGATATTGACCAATTTATTTTACTCACCATATACCCTACTGCTGTCTTCTTCTTAATTGGTCTTTTCTCAAGAAGGTTTAGGCTTAGCGAACCAATAAAATATACAGCACAGGCTTTTGGCTGCATTATATTTGCAATTGTGTATATCGTCACTGTACCAAATGGCGGGGCACAAGGTCTGGCTGTGGTGCTATTATTGTTTGGCGGGATACTTTTTCTTATGGCTCGTAAGCATATCCTGCATCCAAGTGACGGGGAAGAAAATTTTCTGCAAAACAAAAATGACCACGAGGCTAATCTGGCTAGTAAAAATAATAATAATACCACGACGTCTTCTACCAATGCTGGTAATCCATCTTCGTCTGTTTATTCTTCTGCACCTAGCAACGAAACGACCAAGAATCAGTAACAGGACCTCAAGAAAGCGTTGCAATGCATCTGATTCACGCGTGATAGCTAGTTTCCCAGGGATGTCATAGGCTAAAAGAAATAATGCTGCTAATTATTATATCATATGCTGCCTCAATACCCATGCTATGGAAATAGAGTTAGAATTAGATACAAAAATGAAAGACATATCAGAAGTGATAGAAAAGTTATCACCCATACTGAAATCAGTAAAAGACCTGGGGTTTGTTGTTAAGGAGCTCGAAATTGAATCAGGTGACGATGAAGAGGAGGAGAACCTAGGGACACACTAGAAAGGTACGGATCTCAGGTTGTAGGTGGTTGTGGCCCCACATGCTTGCGCCATACTCTAAACCAACCACTGAACCTGCAGGTCAAGAAGACTTTCACTGCAGTTATTTAACTCAAATTTTGGGTATCATTTCTTGTCTGACCTGATGCGTAATCGGAAATAGATTTATTCCGAGCACAAGACGGCTCGGCGAGTCTCCCAAACCAAATTTTAGAGGTCCCGTCATTGGTCTCTATCTGCAGCAGAATCATCCCCGTCAATCGTTCAAGCTTTTGGAGTTTTTTAGCATTTAGAAGATAGCTATTAGCCGTAAATATGAGAAACTCCCACTTTTGGGCTCGAGAATGCCTGTGGGCGGCCCCCTTTTCCAAAATAAGTTCATGTGTTATCCAGTCTATGCATTCTTCGATTGCAAGAAGTCTCAATTAGACCGACTTCACCTTTAACCAATAACATAGAGCCAGTATCCTAAAAAAGATGCGAGTCTTTTTACATTTTGATAATACTATAGAAATGAGTTTATGCTATCTACGAATATTATCTTCTATGCGCTAAATGTCATCAGTTCAGATAGGCAGGTAATAGTTGAGCGGGGAAGTAAGCATATCAACTATGGTAAAGTGGCAATAGCATAGCATACAAAAGTTACAGGATTTATTGACTCTTATTATTATTATTATTATTATCTAATTAAACTTAATCAGAAATCGCTTTCGGTTTCTTGCTGCTAATTTGGTATAGAAGATGTCTTTGTAGTTTCATCGGTTCTCTCTGCCTTCTTGTACATTCTTTGTTGTGGTAACATTATGTATACG
>JALZGI010000394.1 GCA_030861105.1 Thermoproteota archaeon | reverse complement strand
GTTTGTGAGATGCCCAATTAGGACCAGTCTTGGAGTTCTCGGCAAGAAGTGGACTTTCCTAATAATTAGAGATATAGGCGTTCTTAAAATAAGTCGTTTCAATCGGATCTTGGAATCTATTCAAGGTCTTACGCCACGAGTCCTTTCAATGCGCTTAAAAGAGCTCGAGAAGGAGGGTTTTATCGAATGCACTGAAGATAAACAACCCCCAATGATGGTTCAATGGAGGCTTACAGCGAAAGGAAAAGATACGCTGCCTATCTTGATGCAGTTGACAGCCTTCGGTTCCAAATGGTATTCCAACGTCGTCTTCGAGGATAAGAGACCTAGGACATTAAAAGAGATCTTTCCCCAGCGAGAAGCGAGAAAAATGATGATGGGTTATATATGAGATGGAACTCTCCACTCTATTTTACTACAGGTAATGTACCTTAACATCACAAATTGGTTAGGATATGCAGCTATTCGGATACGGAGCAGTGACTAGCTAGCGCATTAATCGTCAAGTCTTAATAAATTTCGTGCGATATTAAATACAGTGGTTACTATCAAAAGCCAGGCTTATCCACCTGCAAAAACTATTTGTACTTCACCATACCGAGTTGTCTTTTCAAGTTGCCTGAATCATAATACATTCGTATTTACTTGATCTTCATATTATCAGAGAATTCATATACAAATGCTCCTCGAACCTGGTATTTCTTTTTTGTCCAGGAGGACTCCTTCCAGCCTTATTTTTATTCAAGCCGCTGACATCAATTCTGCCACAATTCTTTCTGCATTAATGGTAAGTGTGGCAATGTTTATGCTGATATTAGGGAACAGGGTAAATAACTTCCGCCAATAGTTGGCGGCACCGTCCTTGCCCTTATAGTTTTGAACAAAATACTATTTATATTTATATTTACATTCTCCGTCAAGAGTATGCCTGAGAAATTTAAATTTGTTGTTTCGTTATTCTGTTCATGGCCTTATTCATCCTGTCAGTTTTTCACTGTCTCTTTAGAACGCTAGAATCATAGTACATCCGTATTTCACTAATTTTCTTATCATGACATTCATATGCAAATGCTCCTCTAAATTTGAATTTCCTGCGCAGACTGGGAGAACTTGCGACCTTCCCTGTCAGATTTCCACTAACATCAATTTCTGCTATAACTCTATCTGTATTTGCAGTAATAGTTGAGACATCTATCTTGATATTGGGTGACGCATTGAATAACTCTTGCCAGTATTTACGGGCTCCTTCTTTACCCTTATGAGTTTTAAACATGATGCTGTTAATCTTAACATCATCCGTAACCAGCATAACCATATCTGATATATCTCGCCGCTTAAATGCATCTGTCCACTCGTTGAAAACGTGGATATTATCTGTCTCTTTGTCCATCTTTATTAAACTTATAAAAGAATGAATGGATATAAGTCCATTATCACGATATTTGAAAGCGGTTAACTCAAGAGTATAGTCTAAGACTCATCTTTAGAAAGATGAGTATTATCATTTCACTCGATACATAATGAAAACTGTTAATAACTAGCATTTGATACACGATTTGAAATAAAGCGGTATACAGTATACTTTTCCATATATTGCAGTAACAGAGGGTAGAAGTATGTGATAAGTCATGCGTGCATTCCTCGCTCCCGTTCCGATTCCTCTGTTACTATCTTGTCTTCCCCATGTTTTATCCCATAAACTCCACAATACTGCTTTGTCTTTTATACGAATCGGGCAATGTATATGTAAATTTCAATATCCTCGGTATCCCTTTCTAAATTTCCCTAGAAATGGTCACGACAGAGTGTTTTGTCTCAATAATTTGAAGAATTCTTAAATATTTTAGATGAATATATCTGAAGGAACAAAAATGGCTGAGGATAACCACCAAATGAGTCATTCGCAACAGGAGCGAAAGAAGATTCTGGTAGTAGATGATGAGGCCGATCTTACACTGCTATCCAGGCTTACATTGGAATATCGTGGATACGAAGTAGATACGTTCAACGATTCACAAGATGCACTATTAAACTTCAAGCCAGGTTATTACGATTTAGTTATTCTCGATATTAAGATGCCAAAAATGGATGGATTTCAAGTATATAACGAAATAAAAAAGAAAGACCAAAAGGCCAAAGTCTGTTTCTTAACTGCAAGTGAATTGTATTATGAACAATTTAGGAAGAGAGAATATGATGCAATAGACAAAGACCTATTTATCCGAAAACCAATTGAAAATGAAGAATTGCTAAAGGAAGTAAACAGAATAATCATGTCAGTTTGACAATTTTATTCTACTAACGAATGCTTAAAAGATACGACTACATTATATGGCTATGAAAACAATCACGTGTCGCGAAGTAGGGGTTGCTGATTGTGACCATGTTGTGGAAGGCGAGACTGAGGAGGAAGTTATGAAACGCGGCGCTGAACATGGCAAGAATGTTCATGGTATGAGAGATGAGGACTTCACTCCAGAATTTATGGAAAAAGTAAGAGGACTTATTCGCACTTCCTAAAACTCTATTTTTTAAGACCTTTACTATTATTACTGGCTCCTGCGATTTTCTATTCCATAAACTCTACAAGACTACTCTGTCTTTTTTTAGTATTCTTTGGATGCACTTTCGAAGAGTTTCTAATTTGCTGATCCTGTTCCAACTGCTGTAATTGTCGCTTTCGTAGTTCAAGTCGTTCTTGCAGTTGGTTCTGATTATTCCAGGATAATTCCGATAGCCCAACCATTTTCCTAAATAGATTTGCGGTTCCAGGTCCAAAACCCGCATAGTGATTGTTGGCGGCAATCATAGCAAGATTAACATCACTTCTTCTACCTCTAATTTTCCCTGTCTCCGCTTTCTTTATTTCGTTTGCCCATCTTTTCATTTCCAAGACTCTATCCTTCTGAATTTTTCCAAAGTCCTTTTCGTCTATACTTCTATCACCTATGAGTCTGACATAAAGAAAATCTGTTGTAACAATTGGAGGGGTTCTTAGATGAGCAAGTTGACTCCATACCATACAGATCTTATGCTAATCCTGAAACCAACTAGGGTGTCTTACTTCTACAGCATATCTGAAATTTCTATCCAAATAAGGAAGAAGTTCTTTTAGGCCTTCAAGTCCTGCCATTATTTGCATTGACGGCAGTAGTTGGATAAGAAGAGCGTGTAGGTAACCAAATCGAATCCTTGCCAGTTTCACAAGACGAAGTTTACAACTTTAGTTATGATCAAACACGTGGTGTTACTCTAGTATTTTCAAATCAAGATTCTAAACCGTACTTAGATTAACCAAGAAGCATACCAGGAAACAAATGCTGCTTTCATGATGTTTCCATCTTATCTACCCAG
>JALZGI010000459.1 GCA_030861105.1 Thermoproteota archaeon | reverse complement strand
TTCCTGCTATGTTCCTCCTAATCTTCTACAATAATATCATAGGCAAGCCCCCCTGAAAGTCAGACATCATTTGAGGACATTATAAAAATAGGCACAGCGCTTATTGTTCAGATGGAGCGGATTTACCCTTAAACATTTAGCATTGGATAAAGTAATACTTATTATTTCATGATAAATTTAATTTAAGTTAGAGGATGGAAAAGCAATCGAGTTTAGATCATCCATCAGGCTTCTCTAAAAAAGCTATTAAGATAGAGGTTATAATTCCGACGTTAAACGAAGAGCAAACAATTGGAGCACTTATCCAGAGTATTCGTTCATCTGTCTTCGACGAGAATGTATCTATACTGGTTGTCGACGGAGGTTCAACGGACGGGACAGCTTCTATTTGTAGGTCTCAGAACATAAGATTCATAGTACAAAAAGGCAAAGGGAAAGGCAGGGCGATACGAGAAGCCGTGGAGTGCTCTGAAGCAGATATCGTTGTATTTATGGACGGCGACGGAACCTATTCTGCTTCGGACTTACATTTGCTAATAGAGCCACTTGTTAATGATAAATCGGATATAGTGGTTGGTTCTAGAACGCTGGGCAGAAGAGAGAAAGGCTCTATCACAACATTCAACACGATAGGCAATGCGTTATTTAATAGAGCAATTAATTTTGCCATGAAATCATCCATTTCCGACTCGCTTTCTGGATACAGAGCTATGTACCGCAAGACCTTTAACGACCTTATTCTATTTGGTGACAATTTTGAAATAGAAGTAGAAATGACGGTAGAGGCCTTGATTAAGGGATACCGATTGCTGGAGGTACCAATCAGTTATGGGTTAAGAAGAGGGTCGGCCACAAAACTAGACCCAATACATGACGGCATGAGAATCGGCCAGACTCTTTTATTTATTCTATTGAATGTGAAACCATTAAAATTTTTTGGAATTCTTTCTATAGCTTTTTTTATTGCCGGCCTTTATCCTGCTAGCCAAGTGTTGTACGAGAAACTGTTTTTTGGGGAAATAATCCATATGCCGTCTGTAGTATTTTCTTCACTCCTTTTTGTGACTGCTACTGTATCGCTAGTCATGGGTATCGTGTCTGAGCTATTGGTGAGATCTAGGAGAAGACTGGAATACCTAATCAACAAGAGGTTTCATTGATACATGCGAGTGCAATTGTGGAGAGATACACTGTTGGTCAAACCGCTGCATTGGATTCTCCTACATCAAAAGCTCCGTTGCAAAAAAGGTACCCTGGGAAATGGATTAGCAGAGAAGTTGAAGCATCATTTGCTTATAAAAAGATCCCTTCGATATGACATTTATCAACCCAGTAGAGGATACGGGACAGGTTTTATGGTTATAATGGGAATTAGGGTTACTAATCATCTTAATGATTGAGTTTATCCCCTGGGACAATAGAGGCATCATTTACTCGATATTATAAAACCACACTGATTTGATTTCCAGTTCCTTTAGTTGGGAAGGAGGTGTGCAGAATTTAACGTAATAGAAATCTCTTGTCCATGATCAGCTAATACCACTGGAGGATAAGGATGAAATAGATCTTGATTCAAAAAATTATCAGCTGTAGTGGCGTTGGTAATAGGAAAGGAGGATGCAAAAATGCTGAAACCATAACTAATGCCATGGATAGTAATAATTGGGCTTCAATTAGTATTATACCCATATCCCATGTCTTATTCAACAATTTATCAGATTATTAATTGAGCTTTAGATTAGGCAAAGGACCCTTATTGACAAACATAAGGTAGATAGGTAAATGCAAAGGGGAATCTTCTATCCTTGGCCTGCCTTCTAGGTTGTCTTTTGGATTGCTAGGATGAATCCTGAAATAACCAAACGTCATTTTGTGTGCTATCTCAATAAAATCTATCAAATCATCATCATTGAGAATTATCTGACCATTTCCACCATTTTCTACGGCTCGCAAGGCCCATTGGTGTAACTGTTTATACTGGTTAGCCCGAGCTCTTGATGATGTATAAATATCAACAATATAAGGAATATCAGTCATAATATTCTCAGGGGTCAGTTTCAGTGC
>JALZGI010000451.1 GCA_030861105.1 Thermoproteota archaeon | reverse complement strand
CCGCCTCCCGTACGTTGTCAAGGGTAACGACGTATCTTATTCAGGGATATTGAGCGCTGCAAAGAGGCAAGTGGGAAAAGGGAGTGGAAACGAGGAGTTTTTTGCAGATCTCTGCTTCTCCTTACAAGAGACAGCATTTGCTATGATTTGCGAAACAATGGAAAGAGCAATTTCCTTTTTTGACAAGAAACAAGTATTGGTAGTGGGAGGAGTAGCAGCCAATAATAGGCTAAAGGAGATGCTAAACCACGCGTGCAAAAGACACTCTTCGAAACTTTTTGTATTGCCAAACAAATTTGCCGGAGATAACGGCTGTCAAATTGCTTGGACTGGTATCGTTGATTACTTATCCTCTCAGAATGCGGTCGAGGTAGAAGAGTCATTTGTGCATCAGTCATGGAGAATTGATAGTGTAGATGTCCCTTGGAGAGCTAGTTAGAATGCGTCCGAAATACCCAAGCTCGCTACCTGTCTTCTAATTAGCTTTTCCCATCTACCTGGGTTAAGCACCCCGAACTTATAGTTCTGCTGCCCAACACTGACTGCTACCTTTGCTATTAAGAAACCCCGAGCTTCGACACCTGAAATCTTTGTCAAGTCTATGTCCAAAAGTAAATCGCCGGGCTCTTTCCAAAGTGTGGCCATTTTGCCTTCAGTTTTTTCAAACAGTAACCTCTGGTTAGTCAGCGTTAAGATACCACTTTTGAGGCGGTCTTCTGCGCAGTCTTCCTGGTGGAGTACCTCCTCTCCATCTCTTAGAACCAAGGCGCACACATTTTTATTCCAAAGCTCTCGAATATAACACTATTGGGAGCCTATACCCGTCTCCTACTGAAGAAAGGTGCCGAGGCTGACATTTACTATACGAGATGGTACGACAGCAAGGCTATATCAAAAGCGCGGCTTGAAAAGTCTTACCGGCAAAAGACACTAGATTATGAGATCCGTAGACAACGTACTCTACATGAGGCAACCATGCTATCTTACGTAAAGGGTGTAGGGATCAGAACTCCCTTCATTTATTTTGTTGACATTGTTGCTACTGAAATAATAATGGAGTATGTTGAGGGAGAAAGTTTGAAAGAAAAAATAAACTCGGATCTCGCCTTCAGGATGGGTAGATGCGCTGGATTATTGCATATTAATAACATTATCCATAACGATCTCACCACTTCCAATTTTATCAATTCGAGAAATAATGAACTCGTCATGATTGATTTTGGATTGGCTTTCTTTTCGGAGAGACTGGAGGATATGGCTGTAGATATTCGCTTGGTTAAAGAGATTTTTCATAGCTCATACGTATCTATTTGCGCCCTTATATTTCCACAATTTATTTCGGGATACGAATCGATCATGGGCCAAAAAAGAACACAGGCTACCTTGCGAAAAGTCCTTGATATTGAACTAAGGGGGAGATATAGAAGGGTGGCATAGCACAAACATACTTCCAGATGGCACACAGGCCTGCAAATCGAGTTTGAGTGAACTAATGAGTTTAGAAACTTAGGTGATCTCGAGGATACCATCCGATAGAGCGGGCCCTCTGCCTATGTTCAATTGTAACATCGTTAACATCGTTACAAACTAGGGACGATCGTTTAATTGAGAGATCCAATTCCCACATCTCATGAAATCAATCATTTTTGTCAGTTCAAACGAGAGGAAGTTCAAAGAAGTAAAGTCACTTCTATTTGGATTTAATACTAAAGCACAGTTCGTTAAAAAAAATTTGGTTGAGCTTCAAGCAGATACAATAGAGATCATCGCCTTAAACAAATCACAATATGCGTTCTTAGAAATCTCAAAGCCACTCATTGTAGAGGATGATGGCCTATTTATAGACGAATTGCTCGGTTTTCCCGGACAATATTCAGCCTTCGTATTTAATACAATAGGAAATTCCGGCATTATAAAGCTCATGGGGAATTCAAGTTACAGGCGCGCCTGTTTCAAGTCTGTCGTTGCTTTCAGCGACGGAAAGAATTCGGCTACATTTAGCGGCGAGACAGTAGGTACCATAGCAAGGAAGGCTACAAAAGGAGGGTGGGGTTATGATCCTATCTTTATTCCAGAAAATTCACACATGACATATGGGATGTTAGAGACCCGAGGCGAAAAGGGGATATATTCCCATCGAGCCACCGCTATTAGAAAATTTGCTCAATGGTTCCTAGACGAAACAAAGTCAAAGAAAAGTAGAAGGGGATTAACCTAATTCTCTATGTTCTAAAAGCACGCATTAGTGTATCTGTCCCCAAGAGAAGCTAATTCCGAACCTCTGTTAACAGATAGGAATAAAGCGCATACCAGGTGAAAAGGAATAAAAAAGCATCGTTGAGAAGTTGACCTTATGAAGATTAACAACTGTTTGTTCCCAGATGATCTTCTTTATGATGTCGAGAATTTTGTCTGGGCGGATAATAAACTAAACAAAGTAGTCACGATTGGAATATCTGCAATACTTTCTTCGATTGCTGGAAGACTTTCTACCATCAAGCTCAAATCCATTGGAGCAAGAATTGAGAATGGAAAGGGACTTGCAACTATTGAAAGCAACAGATATTTCGGTGTGGTTAGGGCACCATTCACAGGCACAATTGTTGAAATAAATGGTTCTATTCCACAAAAACCAAAACTGGCAAATGACTTTCCTTATTCAGATGGATGGTTCGTCAAAATGGAACCCTGCTCCGCTGAGGACTATCTTAGACGCTTGCAACCTATTGAAGAGTGTTATGACAAGATAAAGACGATAATAAATGACTTGCATATACGTTGTTTCGCGGCATATCCTGACTATGAAATGTACGAAATAGGCGTCGAATGCGCTGCGACTCTCACGAAGTTAGGCGAGCTAATCTCTGACATAAATGTAGGAGAGATTGTTCACATAGTGTCAGATGACAAAACAGCGGATTTGGAGATTACGAGATGGTCTGAGGAAACCGGGCAGTCGATACTAGAAACTAGACCTGAGGGAAATCTGTGGCATATCATAGTTAAGAAAATGAAATGATAGTACAGGAGAAGAGCATAACGATCAACCTTTCAAGGTTGCTATTTCTCTATTGGGTTTGCTATCATGTTACCCCACTCAGTCCACGAGCCGTCGTAGTTCTTAACGTTCGGGTATCCTAGCAGATACTTTAAAACAAACCAGGTATGGGAAGATCTTTCCCCTATTCTGCAATACGCAATGATGTCCTTGTCGGGTGTTATACCCTTGCTCTTGTACATCTCTTCTAATTCCTCCCTAGATTTGAATGTACCATCCTCCCTTACGGCTTGTGCCCATGGAATGTTCTCAGCACCCGGGATATGGCCTCCTCTTTGTGCGTGCTCAGTTGGATATTCAGGTGGCGCAAGTATCTCTCCTGTGAATTCCTTTGGGCTTCTAACGTCAACCATTTTTACTTTGGGCTTCTGGTCCAAGGCTTTTTTCACCTCGTCAAGGAAGATCCTAATGCTGTCGTCTGGCGTGGACGCCTTGAAATTGCCTTCCGGAAGATTTAGGGGGACGTCTTTTGTCAAAGCTCTATCTTCCTCAAGCCATTTTTTTCTTCCACCATTCATCAGCCTGAGATCGGCAGCCCCGTAGTATTTGAAAACCCAAAAGGCGAAAGCTGCAAACCAATTATTAAAATCACCATA
>JALZGI010000447.1 GCA_030861105.1 Thermoproteota archaeon | reverse complement strand
TAAGAGTAACAAAATAGAAGTCTTAATAATCAACAGAAAAGATGTTCCGGCATGGAAAAAAGGTAACCATACTAGTAATAAGGATATACTTTTACATTATAATAATAGTGGAGAAAGAATCAATGATAACTTTAAACCATTAGTAAGTAGTGCATATGCATTTATTTTAAGCAATAGAACTCCTCCCGTTAATAATAGCTCAAAGATCAAAACGGTAAAAGTCACTCTTATTCATACTTGGCAACAGGAAATAAAAGAATCACAATTGAAAGAGATGAAATAGCAAATGACCAAAGGTGCAGTATACCATCCGCCACAATTAATCGCTATAGAGATACTTGTCATAGTCTCGCAAATATAAGAATAAGAAATACCGCCAATGAACCATACTTTTTTCCTTTGTATGTCCACTTGTAATTCATCGAAAAATGTTACTCTGTACACAGGTAGAACAAAAATATCTGATCTTAATTTATATCGCCCTTTAGAAAGATCTAAGATTTATTTTTAAATCAAAAAATATTCTCCTTGCTACTATTATACTATGAAAATGTGTATAACATGGAAATGGTTAAAGCAATACCCGAGGGATATCATTCTGTAACACCATATTTGGTTGTTAATGATGCAGAAGCTGCAATAGATTTCTACAAACGTGCATTCGATGCTAGGGAAGGTTATAGACTTCAAGGGCCAGAAGGAAAGAGCATTCTCCATGCAGAATTGAAGATAGGTGATTCTATAGTATTTCTGTCCGATGAGTTTCCCCATGGTGGATGCATTTCCCCCAAGTCTTTAGGAGGGAGTGCTGTCACATTGCATATTTACGCTGAGGACGTTGATAGGGTGTACAATCAGGCCGTAAACGCTGGAGCAACTAGCATGATGCCCCTAATGGATATGTTTTGGGGAGATAGGTATGGACAGCTCAAAGATCCTTTTGGGCATATATGGTCTATAGCAACACATAAGCAAGATCTGAGCCAAGAAGAAATACAAAAGGCAGGCGAGGCCGCATTTAAGGAGATGGCAACATCAAAAGGATCTTAGACTATAAAATTGTAATACGCAGAAGTTATAATGGTGCAGAGAAGAGCAAAGCTGCTCTACTTACTTTAATTACAGGAGTTCAATAATAATAAAATAATGTCGGAAGAATAAAGTCGTAGATATGGTGGTCGAAACGATTCTAGTATCAGGCGCCTCAGGAATTGTAGGAAGTTGTGTAGGAAGTGAAGTTGTAAAACAGCTTTCCAGCTTTACGGATGTTAATATCAAGACGGCCGCTCGTTCCGCCCGAAAAAATAAAAAATTTGGAAGGTGACAAGGTTAAAGCCGTATCTATGGATTACAACAAATTGGAAAGTCTAAAAGAAGCGCCTCTTCTAGAACTATTAAATTTCTTATGGTTCTAAGATAATGTAAAAGATATGAACATGGACGACACTGCTAAGGCAACAGGATTTAGTGACAGTATATGTAATTGTACTTCTTGCGATCATAAAGTTGCATCAGATTGTATGAAAGTCAATTGTAGTTGTTGCAGAGAGATTGACCACTCCATGGTCTTAGATGGAATAGAAGGATTTACTCCACAGGGAAAATAAGTAAAAATTAAAATTCTGTTATGAATAAACATAATAGTAAAAACGAGGAATGGCTAGTCCAAGTGTCTGCAGGACAGATAATGTTAGAAGGAAGTCTGAGCATTCCCGAAAGTTCAAAGGGAATAGTTCTGTTTGCGCATGGAAGTGGAAGCAGTAGACATAGCCCAAGGAACAAATATGTCGCTAAAGTGCTCCAGGATGCAGGGATTGCTACATTACTTATAGATCTCCTTACAGAGGAAGAAGAAGAAATTGACTTGCAGACAAGACATCTTCGGTTTGATATCGATTTGCTTGCCCAAAGGCTGATTGGAGCTACTGATTGGCTCAAACAAGAACAAAATTTCCAAACTAAGGATCTTAGCATTGGCTATTTTGGTGCTAGTACGGGAGCTGCAGCAGCTCTTGTAGCTGCTGCACAACGTCAAAAAATAATCAAGGCTATTGTCTCAAGAGGGGGAAGGCCAGATTTAGCAGGTTCAGAAAATTTATCAAGAGTACGCGCACCAACTTTGCTTATAATAGGGGGCAATGATGAGCCTGTAATAGAAATGAATAAGGATGCGTTTAAGCATCTTACCAACCTAGAAGACAATAAAAATAAGAAAAAGATTGTTATTGTACCAGGCGCTACACATCTATTTGAGGAACCTGGAAAACTAGAAGAAGTTGCATTTCTTGCAAAAGACTGGTTTCAAAATAATTTTCAATAATACTACCTTCTTGCCAACGGAATAGTATGATTGGCGAACAACCACCTTAGAATATACTCTCTGACATATAATACGACAAACCATGGGGATTGAGCTAGCTCAAACTTTGCTAGAGGTATAAGTAATGAATGTAGGCTTGGAGAGGGGCGATTATAGATAGGTGCAGGTTCTACTTGATATGACTTGCAAAAAGAGGCATATTTAATAAATAGCTGTTTTCATTATACCAAAGCAGGAAAAAAGGGTTCCTCATGTCGGGATCGATAGAAATCCACCCCATGCGGCAAAGTGATATTCCAGAGGCAGATAGAATAATGAGACTTGCCTTTGGTACCTTCTTGGGTTTACCCGATCCTTTGTCATTTATGGGTGATGGGGATTATGTCAGGACACGTCATATGGCAAATCCCTCCGCCGCACTTGTTGCTGAAGTTAATGGTAAATTGGTGGGTTCAAATTTTGCACTGAATTGGGGTAGTGTAGGAATATTTGGTCCTTTAACTATCCATCCAGACCTGTGGAATAAGGGTGTGGCAAAGCGATTGCTTGAAAAGACAATGGAACTTTTCGATGGATGGAAAATCAAACATGCAGGCCTCTTTACCTTTGCTCAAAGTATCAAACACATCCATTTGTACCAGAACTTTGGTTTTTGGCCTCGTTTCCTAACGAGCATAATGTCAAAGACAATAGGGCAAACTCAGGAGCCAGAGCAATCATCCTACCACTGGAGTAGATTCTCAGAGCTGAACTCATATGAAAAAACACGGGTCATTGAAGAATGCATGGATCTCACAAATCAAATTTACAATGGACTCAATCTGGAAACAGAAATACACTCTGTGGAAAAGCAACGTCTGGGTGATACAATCCTACTTCGGGAAGATAATAAAGACGACAGTATTTTGAATGCAATGGCAATTTGCCATTGTGGTCCAGGAACTGAGGCAGGCAGCGGAACCTGCTATGTGAAATTTGGTGCTGTCAGGCCTAGCCAAGATTCCCCAACATATTTTGACAATTTATTAGCTGTTTGTGAGTTGTTCGCTAATTCACAACAGTTATCACGTGTCACTGCTGGAGTAAATCTTGGACGTCACAATGCATACAGAAAGATGATTGAACACCACTTTAGAACAGATCTACAGGGGGTTGCTATGCATAAACCCAACGAGGCAGGTTACAATACCGAAGATATGTATGTGATTGATGACTGGCGATAAAGAATATGATAATAGATGTAATTAAAACCCTCACAGGAAAAACTATGACATAAACTTGGGTAAAATAGTAATAGAGGAGTCAAAACAGGGATTTATAATAAGCGTGCGCCTTCGTCCCTGGTATGCTTTTGTCTCCCCTTGGAAACTTATCATATACATCTATCCTCTATTACTACGTTTAAGATACGACAGGCCTGAGTATATTCTTAACTCATTATCAAAAAAATGCCGGTCAATGGGAGATGTCTCCCTTGTCAAACTCCCGTAGACAAATCATAGAGCAGCAACCATTTTTTTCTTCGTTGTTCTGATCTTTTCCTTGTACATTCTTCCAGTTGAACTGGCTAGGTCACATTTGTCATCACGAAACCTTATGAGATATCATTTTAAACAGATGTTAATATTAATCACGACTTAAAAATAGAAAAAAAGAAAAAAATGGAGGGGACTTATGCTGTGAACTCCCCAGTTTGTTTCTGCTTTGGATTGATTATACCTAAGATGCCCCTAAGACAGACAAACCACTGGTAGCAGCTTGAGTACAGGTATTGCCAAGGCCGCTGATAACACATTTGTTCTTTGCTTGACTCTCGGTTTCTCTCTCACTCTCATCTCCACCATCTTGTGCAAATTCTTGTTGTTTTATTTATAATTGTGTGAATGGGGTAG
>JALZGI010000443.1 GCA_030861105.1 Thermoproteota archaeon | reverse complement strand
ACCTTCAGTTATTGAACCGTAAAGACCAAAAGGATTGCCTATTGCTGCAACTGCTTCTCCTGGCTGAAGGGTAGACGAATTTCCAATTATGAGTGGACCAGCCATGTTGGGCGAGAAATTATTGTCAGTAATTAGAAGTACTGCTAGATCCGTATAAGGGTCAACGCCTATGACTTTTGCTGAATATGTATTGCCATCTACAAACGTAACCTCCACCTTGTTGGCACCGGATACTACATGGTTGTTAGTTACGATATGACCCTGAGTATCATATACAAATCCTGAACCTAGGGCCACATTATTTCTACCTATGGGGTTCCCATTAATAATGACTACCTCTCTATTATCAGGCATAGTGCTTTTTATTTGAACAGTTGAATTTTGTGTTTGTTTGAAAATATCCGTAAGTATCTTTGTCGGGTCTTGCGTTAGGTTATTTGTTTCATGCTGTTGCTCCTGCTCAAAACTTGAAATATTTGGTGAAACCTGTGCGAATCCGTTGGTATGAGCTACTATACCTTGAGCAAGAAGTATAGAGGTGAGAATGCCGGTAAATATTTTCATTCGTATTTTTTTCTCTCTAACGTTCCTAAGCATTGGCTCTATAGTATCATGGAGTTATTTATACATTGACATTTTTGTCAGAATGGAGGGACAAATTTGTCCTGTCTGAAGGGCCAAATTGGAAAATGAGCATGTAATAAGGTTGGATACAGACCAGGATCTGAACAAGCCACAGAGTTTACTGATCCAAGCCAAAACGGTAATATTCAGCCCGCAAATTTGCGGGCTAAATCTGGCTCCTTTGGCCCAATAAGGACATTTCTGAAGACTTTTCTAAAATGATACATATCTTTTTTCTATATTGTGAAAAAATGGTATTTGGACTAAAACATTTAAAAATAATGAAACTGTATGCTTCGCATACACGCCCAGAGTGAAATCAAATTTTTTAGTTTGGAAACATAATGACACCTTCAAAATAGGATGGGGTGACTTACCTTCAAGCCCTATTTAAAAAGCTGAGCAAGATAGTGATATTGTAACAGAAGGTGAGCCCGGAGCCCGGTTCTAATCGAGCTGAATATTGCTCCTTTTGACCCTTCCTTTAAAAGAAGAAAGATTTGAGGAGTTTTTTGTATTAGGGATAATCCGAAATGGAACATAGTTATATAAAAGGAGTATCCAGTGGCAGTTTTGTCCATCGTAGATTGCTAAATAAGTTTGGATTACTCTGCTTAATAATTGGAGTGATGACCTGATTTACCGTTGGTAGTTATGCAGTTTTTTGTATACAATGTATCTGTCCCTTATCCCTACCTGACTTTACCTTTTTTCTTTACATCTTCTATGAACTTTTCTAACTTCTCAAGGGTTTTAGGTTGCAAATAGTGTTCTATACCCTCAGCATCTTTGTTAGCAGTATCCTCATCCACCCCAATCATCTTTAGGAATTCCGCAAGCAAACCATGTCTCTCGCGAATATTTTTTGCAACTAGAATCCCTTTCTCTGTAAGCCTTATTCCCCTATACTTTTCATAGTCTAGATGACCACTTTCGCTCAGTCTTTGGATCATGTAGGTAACACTGGGAGAACTAACGTTAAGATATTCTGAAATTTCTATCGTAGTAGCATACCCTTTGTATTGAACTAGCTCATATATTACTTCAAGGTAGTCCTCCATCCGAGCAGTGCTAGCACCTTCTTTTTTTGTATGATTAGCATGACGTATCGATTCAAGTCTAGTATCTTTGGGCAGGATTGATTCTTTGTTCAGAGTATGACTAACCAATTAATATCACCATTTCAACTGATTTATTAGTTCCCTCAGACTGTTTCATTATTATCATACAAGCAATCCTGTTACGTACATTATTATCATTCCTATCGCAAAACCAGCTATAGTGAATTTATTCACTGAGGCAAGTCTACTATTCTTGTCATTGTTATCATTAGGACGTAGTACCCAAGAACCAATAGAGTATACCACCTGGAATATTGCTCCTGCACCGATTGACAAAAATATTATGGCTGCAATAGGAGAATACAAGAAACCCCCTATCCAAGCTCCCACAATAGTCGGCGCCCCTGCAATCACGCCCATTAATACTAATCTTCGTAACATTAACTTCCTGCTTTTAGCTAGCGGTGCTACAATTGCCAAACCCTCAGTAGTATTATGCAAGGTAAATCCTACTATTAAGAAAGTGCTTAGTGCGATTTCACCTAACAAGACCGCCGCACCAATGGCTAGTCCTTCACCAAAGTTATGTAATCCAATCCCTATGGCGATCATTAGAGATATTGCCAATGGTTTTATGAGTTCCTGCATTCGTCCGTGATGATCTGTCTGTAACCTTGTGCGAGAAGAATTAGTATCACCAGAAGCAGAATTAGGATACGGAGCGTAAGTTGATTTTGATGATGTTGATATTGTTGTAGTTTCTGCTGCCAATGACATAGATTTCCTTATAGCTCTTTGAGTAAGTTTTCCTGATGCATACAATAATACGATAAAAGATATCGTAGTAACCAAAACAATGAGCATCTGACCATTAAAAATAGACGAAACATTGTCTGTGGCAATTTCATTACTTTCAATCAATGCATCAATACCCAAAAATACAAGTAATCCAGCTGTCAAACTAAGAAAGAAATTATATTTATTCCTGCTCATGCTCCTTATAAAAGGATACCAAAGGAGACCTATCATAACCGGAATGATTCCAACGTAAATTCCTATTACTGCAAAGAATATTATCTGTCTAGAATCAGGATTGGGTGCAAGAGCAGCGGCCTCAATAGTCTTACTAAATCTGGTACCATCGTCTGTCGTTATCCCAACTTCATATGGTTCTGCTGGATTCCAAAAAAAAGGAATTATAACTATTGCATCAGATAGCCTCGATAAAGTCTTGCTTGGTTCTATTGCAGCAGCATGGATCCTGTCATTAATATCAGCCTGTGCTATTGTGATTTCATTAGGGCCAGAATTACGAATAAATGCAATAATCCGACTTGGATTTTCCCGAAACTCTACCTTCTCGATTGCAACATCAGGCAAGGGTATCCCAGAGTTTATGAAGGACTGAAATGTTGGGCTAAAGAGTAAGAAGATCATAGTGGCAAGCACTATAAAAGGAACCAAAGCGGCTACTAGTACCAGTCTCTTACTGCGAGAGCGTTTTTTATGAATATCCTGTTGAAAATTCTGTCCCTTAATATTATTATTATTATTATTCTCATCAATACTTTTTTCCATTTTGTCTTCTTTCTCTTTTAGGCCCCTGCTTCTCATTATTGAATATCGCCACCTCTTTTCTGATCTAAGGGCTGACCTGGTGAATAAACAGCAGCAGATATATTGTTTGTAGTAGTAGTACTGGTGGTGGTGTTATTGTATGTCAATCCTCCGGTGGCAGACGTCATATCCTCCTTGACTAGAAATAATCCCATCCAACCCTTTTCTGCAAATTCGGTCTTATGGGCATGGAACATGTATTGTCCTGGAAATTTATATTTGAATTCAAGTATGCCCCTTTCGCCCTGACTCATTGTGACCATGTCAGTATATTCATGGGGCACGAGGCTTGTTCCGCTCCTATATAGTTGATACATATTAGCATGAAGGTGGAAGTTATTTATTGGGTCAAACTCCAGCATGTTTACCAAATAAATTCTTACTAGCTGATCCTTCTCAATTTGGATTGGATGATGCATGTAATAATAAGGAATCCCATTGACAGTATAGAAGTTGTTCTCCGTATCAAAGTCAGTGTCATATCCATTCATTATCATGACCATTTCATCAGCAGGAGGCCTAGGTGTCTTAGGATCTACAATATAGACTCCGTACAAACCGTGCACTATATGTTCTTCTAAAGGCTGCATATGACAGTGATAAGGAAATACGCCGAAAGGTTCAGCTGTGAATTCATATGTAAACCGGCCACCTGGGCCTATGGTTTCAAATACACCGTCCATCTCAGCTTTGTGTATGCCATGAGTGTGTATTGTGTGACTTTTTGAGCCATTATTGATAAAATTAATTCTAATTAAATCCCCTTCAGTAGCTCGTATAGTAGGTCCAGGAACTGTTCCGTTGAACATCCAAACATTATAGAATACCCCTGGTGAAATTTCCTTTACCTTGTCATCAGATGCAACTAGCGTAAATTCTCTTAATGTGGTACCGTTAGGTAATTTAGATACCTTGCCATAGTTAAACTCACGCAAATACTTCATGGGATCAACCACTGCATCTTTGATAGTAACATTCAGCGAAATGGGATCCAAAACATCTCCTGATGTTTCCATAATATTATAGCCAGGAGTATGGCCACCGACAATATTCTTGCGTGGAAAATCGTTATTGATGTCTTGGGCTCTTGCAGAGCTTTGAGAATTGTTATTATAAAATAGCAACAGAGCTGCTGTGCTGAGTATAGCTATCGCTACAGCAGAGAGCAGCAAGAATTGGGTCCTCAACACGCTAAACTTATTTATGATAAGGAGGTAAATAAATGTTAGCCTAGGTTAACATCATTGCTCAGCATTATAACTATTAAATACTATTAGGTTTAATAGAGACCTCTTTTTAGCCAAGGGTATCGATAACCAAAAAGAGACTGTGACAAATATTAAGGCATATAAGAACACTTGATCCGGCAATAGAAGCTTTCAATGGGCAATAAAACGGAAGTATTGGAGTATAAAGACAGGTTCCTTGATGGTTTCCAGTACACTTAGTAACTTTAACTAGACTTTTTTCATATTAATATACCATTGAGGCTTAGTTACGGAATAAAATAAAAATGAAAGAAATTGTGTGGTATATTAATTCTTTATTCCTAACTATTATTTCCTTTTATCCTCTTTCTTTCCCTATGTTTTATTGTGTCATATTCGCCTGTGTCGCTGCGCCTTCCTCATGATGTTCATCGCTTCCAGGTATGACTTTATTGACACCTATTACAACTGTACTTGTAGGCGGTAGTTCTATTTCCTCTTCTCCTGGATTTTGTATGGCTATGTCAGTAGTGAGATTTCCTCCTGCCTCAGATGCCAAGTCTGCATGATACAAGCATAGTTCACCAGCAGTTGACAGTTCAGGAAGTAGTTCTAATTCAGTTGGCTGTAAAGCAGGTGCCTGTCCTGTAAGTATTGTCAGTGTTGCATTAGAATTTTCGTCACACGGAATTTTCGCTGCAATGTGTCCAGTTGCTATAGCATCAGGTGTACTATCATATAAGTGGATAAAACTCCCCCCTGGAATTGTCTCGCCGGATAGTAAAACTGCAGTAGAATCCCTGACTGCTGTTGCATTGCTTGCATGTCCTTCACTTTCTTCATGTGGTTCTGATGCAGTACCCGTGGCATTAGTTGCCTGTTGCGCCGAAGCAATCATGAGCGTAGTAGCCCCAAGAGTAAGAAAGATCATTATAGAGACTACTAGAGCTGAAAGGGTTGTAGCAAATAGCTTTTTTTCTTGCATATGTCAGCCCATGCTATGTTACTATTAAACCTTATAGTTCGTTCGACGAACGTACTAGAAGTTAGCATTACACTTCCTAAAAAATAAATGAGCAACTTAGAATAAAAGAAAGAGAACGGTGGAAGTTCCTTGCCGTAATGGCAAATTAAATGCTTCTAAAAGGTTTGGATGAATTTGCATATGGACTACCATCATTATGTCCATTGGAGAACCGTTTCTTTGAATCAAATTGCTGAGCTCTATTAGACCATTTTCCAAATTAGTAATGAAGGCTGATGAATTATTTGGCGCAAGAGGCTTGAGTTCAGTACTAAATATGTCTTGAGCTTTTGTGGCTAATGCTTGTGCACTTTGGTAATCAGTTATGTCAACTAACGAGTAATTTCTGCCTGTTTTATTAATCATACTCATAGAAGAAGAAGACATGTTCATAGAATCCATATTCATATTGCTGTTGTCACCATCGATACTACTACTATTATTACTACTACTACTATTATTATTATTACTATTATCATCGTCATCATCAGCCATACTACTCATTGTCATCATTTCAGAAGAATTTTCTCCCATCATAGCCATATTTGTCATGTTTGTCATATCAAAACCAACAGCATAGGCGTTTCCATAGTTGATAAGAATACTATCAACAAGATCAGCAAAAGCAAGGGGCTGAGT
>JALZGI010000425.1 GCA_030861105.1 Thermoproteota archaeon | reverse complement strand
GTCTTGGCTATTATGATGTACCACGAAAAGTGTCTTCTGAGGAAGTTTCTAGGCACCTGAATATGGACAAATCAACATTTGTTGAACATCTAAGAAAGGCTGAAAGAAAGATTGTCGCGCAGGTTATAGCAAGATAAATGTCTGAAAAACTTTGGATAGAGATTAGTCAATCTGAATTCTCAAGTTTTGAAGGATAAAAAGGTCCTTGGGGATGTGAATCATGTGGTGGACAAATATCGGAGCAAGATCTTTGATAGATATCTGGACAGCTCCAGGGTTTAATAGTAATCGGTTCGCATTTATCTGTCAATTCCTTAAAGCACGCCCTGCAGGCTGGTATCAGTTTTCTCAGCTCTTTGTCTTTTCTATCATTGGCATAATAATTATCATAGTTTTCATGATAAATACAGATAAATCCGTCACTTAGCAGACATCTTATATTGATGTCTCTTTCTCTTTCCAGTCTTAGTTCTTCGAACCACCTCCATTTTCGCTTTGATATACTTTTCTTATTTCTGTATAGGGGGTCTTCATTACCATTACAATTTCATGCTGTTGGGAGTATAGATGGAGATTTCTCTTTGGATCCTATTGTCATGCCTTTACTTATTGTAATGGTAATGTAAAGTAGAAGGTCGCTCCCCTTCCATCAATATTGTTCTCAGCCCAGATTTTACCATTATGAGATTCTATAATACTTTTTGCAATAAATAATCCTAAGCCTGTCCCCGAGAAGGATTTTGAGGCAAACTTGGAAAATAATCTAGGAAAAAGTTCCGAATCTATACCCGTTCCAGTGTCCCTCACACTTATTTTAACATGATTATTATACTTCTCTGACTTTATCGAAATACTTCCGTCTGTGGTAAACTTGGTCGCGTTACTTAGAATATTCGAAATAACTTGTGATATTCTTCCTTTATCACCCTCCACAATAATGTCTCTAGGCTCATACAATAGTTTTACATTTTTTCCACTGTTTAGGTTTTTGTCGTTTATTGCTACATCTTTTATGCAGTTTATAATCACATCATTTAGGTTAAACTTTTCTTTGTTTAGTTTTAGAGTATGACTCTCGATTCTCGTAACATCTAGAATATCTTCTGTAAGACCTTGGAGTCTTCTTGCATTCCTATATATCACATCTACTTGGCTACGTAGGTTCTCATCCATCACGTTAGATTGAATGATTTGGCTTAATCCTAGAATGGGTTGAATAGGTGTCCTTAGTTCATGAGCTGCTACATTGATAAACTCTTTTTGCATTTTGTCATGAAGCTTTAGCTGTTCATTTGCCGATTCAAGTTCTCTCGTTCTTCTTTTTACTTCATTATCCAAGTTGGTATTCCATTTCATAAGAAAAACTATCAACACTGCAACTGCAGCAGTGACGCCAGCAAGCAAAGAGAATATCTCAATTCTCTGTGTAAAGATAACATCATTTATCTGTGAAAAGATTGTTGATGTAGGAGTTATTACAAAAACAAAATACTCTGGTTTTGATCCAACCCAAATGGGATATCCTGTATTTAGTCTTTCACCGTTTCTGAATTCATAAGTATCTGAATAGGGCTTTCCTGCTATCACTGTTCGTATTATGTTATTTAGAATCTCATTATGTCCAGTGACTTGTTGTGTATGGTTACCGAAGAATGATGTCCCAATAAACGACTTTACTGGATGGATTAATTGACCTGCGTTTCTATCCAAAACTGCGAGATACTGTGATTTAATGTCGTAAATATTTCCATAATGTTCAAAAAAAGGGACAGTAGATAGAGAGGCCGCTACTAACCCACTATACTCTCGGGTATTCTCATTTATGATTGGAAAAGTTATAGCAATTCTATATATGCCATCCCTTCCTTCAAAACCATTGGAGTATACTGGCAGCAGCATATCTTTTGTTTCTCTTGCCCATTCCATATCCGAAAAGTTGACACCTACAAATCTTGGCAGGTTGTTAGTAGCTAAACTGGATTTTACTATACCGTTTTTATCTAAAATGAGAAGTCTGTCTAGTGGAGTTATGGAATTTATTTGTTGATATGTTTTTTCTAGTTCCTCAGATGTTTTATTCCCTACAAGGTTTCCTTGTTGTAATGTATCAGAATTGACAAGCAGCTCTAACTTTGACATTATCAAATCCAAGTCCGAAGCAATGTGACGAGACAGGGCTTTTGTAGATTCAACCTGTCGCTGTTTCTGCTGTTCAAACAAACTGTTTCTAATATTGTTCTCTGTATTATACTGTAAATAAAAGAATAGTCCATACGATACTGCAATAATTAACACGATAGAAAGGATAGCTGTCTTTTTTGTATTGGTAGGAAAAAAATTGCTAGTAATGATATTTTTCAGTTTAGGCATCGATTATATGATAGTAATGAACTAGATGTTAGCCATAATTAACAATATCTGTTTGACTGATGTGTTCTTCATGAGATACTCGTAATTTTTCCCAACTCTATCTCTGGGTAAGCCATATGCGATACATGCGTTCTGTAGGAGAGGATGCTAGACAGATTGCCATTTATCTAGAGAAATAAGGGAAGATACTCGCATCTGTATTTTCAAGAGATATCTATTGAATTTGAGATCTATCCATTTTGCTCCTCTTCCATACATATCGGTAGCTTGGCATTGTGCTTACTACAATAGTCGGCAAGGAGTATCTTCTTCGCTACATCTGCCGAGTCAGTTAGCGCAAAGCTGAATCTCGTAGCCTTACTTATACAGGGATCTGACAAACAATCAAGCAGTGATTGTCGTACGTTTAGGGAACTACTTCCTATGTAGAGTATTTTCATATTTGCATGCATCTTGTAGACTCCGGGTCTTTCCGGGGTATTCTCAACAGTGAACCTGTTAAAATCAAGCCACGCTGACCAACTCAACTCTTCCACCTTTACTGTTCAAACATTAGGGCTCTTCAATAATATATTTCATATTTTTAATGCATACCAACAGGTAGATAAATTTGCTAAACGTATTTCAATTATCGACTCATGCCTGGAGGGCAGTAAGATTGGATGATTTTTCAAATTCCTTTTTGATAAATTAATTATGTTGTGACATGATGCATGCGAATAATTCCTGTTTATAACTAATGGTAATTTATTGACAGTTCATTGTAATCCCGCTTAATCTTTAAAGAATTTTGTATCTTGTATCCTCACTAGGGGAGCACACTGTCCCGTGACTGTATCTATTGCCCAATTATTTATTATCCAGTTTCTCCTTACATGTAACAATTTATTTGCAGGATCTGTACTTGATAATAGTTTATGTAGCAGTGGTTGGACCATCTTTATTGCTAGCAGGGGAAACGAAGAGTAGAATTCTGAACCTTAAGAATGGTATTAGAGCTCTTGCTTATTTGCCACTTACGGTTGTGCCGTTATTGGCATTTGCTATTCTTGCTGTTAATTTGTTATCTAGTATACCCTTATTAAATGCCTCATGGCTCGGGTACAATATAGCTATTGGCCCTTTTGGCAACCAAGGACTATTAGGTATCTTACCATTCATACCACCTCTTGTCTATATGTTAATTCATGTCAACTACTTTGAAGAACTTTATTTTAGAAAAAATGTAAAGTATGTAATTGCTTGGGCTCTTCTCCATATTGTCATGGGAGTTGCTCTTTATGTTGCCTTAGCTTTGGTGCCTCTGGGTTTGTTTTATAAATATATACGGAACATGTACGACGTCGATCACGCCTATGCTCTTCATTTCGCTACAAATGTGCTTCTGCTCCTAGTATCCGTCAGCTCCTATATGTTCTTGTAGAGATGAAGATTAGGGGTTGCATTACTGTATATTGCTGATATAGATTCTATACTTGGACTATTAACAACTTCA
>JALZGI010000392.1 GCA_030861105.1 Thermoproteota archaeon | reverse complement strand
GCCCTGGTCAGTTCACAGGTGAGGTCGGCACGCTGTCTGGCCGGCGGAGTCTCTTTCGTGTACGTGCCGCTAAGCCAAGTAAGGTGATCGAACTGGATCGGCAGCACATGCGGGCTTTGATGCAGAGCGACACTGAGCTTGGCGAGATCCTGACGCGTGCTTTTATTCTCCGTAGGGTTGAGTTGGTGGCGGCTGGTGTGGGAGATGTTGTGCTCATCGGATCAACCTATTCTGCCGACACACTTCGGATCAAAGAGTTCCTGATGCGCAACGGACACCCCTACTCCTATATAGACCTCGAACGTGACCCTGACGTACAGAATCTATTGGATAGTTTCCATCTCGAATCCAGCGAGATCCCCGTGGTGATCTGCCGAGGCAACGTTGTGCTTAGGAATCCCAGTAAGCAGCAAATAGCAGACTGCCTAGGCTTCAATGAATCTATTGACCAAACTCATATACGCGATCTCGTCGTCATCGGCGCCGGTCCATCAGGTTTGGCCGCTGCAGTATATGGCGCTTCAGAAGGACTTGACGTTTTAGTGCTGGAAGCGAATTCCCCTGGCGGCCAGGCAGGTTCAAGCTCAAAAATCGAAAATTATTTGGGATTTCCCACTGGTATCTCGGGCCAGGACCTCGCAGCTCGGGCGTATCATCAAGCGCAGAAGTTCGGCGCGGAGATGCTCATCGCCAAGAGCATACAACTCAACTGCGACAGTCAACCGTACGTCGTAGAAGTGGAGAACGGAGCTCGAATTCCGGCACGCACTGTCATGATTGCAACCGGCGCTGAGTATAGAAGGCTGTCACTGAAAAACCTGTCGCAATTTGAAGGCGCAGGTCTCTATTACGGTGCGACCTTTGTGGAAGCACAATTGTGTGGAGGGGAGGAAGTGATTGTGGTTGGTGGCGGAAACTCAGCCGGTCAGGCTGCCATATTTCTGGCAGAGACTACAAAGTGCGTACACTTGCTGGTCAGGTCTGCTGGTTTAGCCGCGAGCATGTCGCGCTACCTGATTCCCCGGATTGAAGAGACTGATACGATAGTATTCCGGCCGTACACGGAGATCGTGGCACTCGAAGGAGGTAATCATCTCGAATCTGTTCGATGGCAGAACAGTCAAACGGGGCAGACTGAGGAGCACAAGGTAAGACATGTGTTTGTCATGACTGGCGCCGATCCGAACACAGGCTGGCTCAATGGCTGCGTTGCGCTCGATGCTAGAGGCTTCATTAAAACAGGTCCGGATCTGTCACCGGAAAATCTTAGCGCTGCACACTGGCCACTTGCCCGTCAGCCATACTTGCTAGAAACCAGTTTGCCAAGGGTTTTTGCGGTGGGTGATGTACGAGGCGGCAGCATTAAGCGTGTTGCATCCGCAGTGGGAGAAGGATCAATTGCGATCTCATTGGTTCACAAAGTACTCCAGGAATAGGAAGCATATTAAACCTAGTTAGACTGGATGAATGACTATGACCCATCTAGCTTGTTTTATGCAAAGCACTCTTTATTTATACAAATAGATAATTCTTGATGAGTAACGAAACATGGATATTATGATGTGTATAAGTCGACTGCCTCCGGACATCTCTTGCGGGTAATTTGGATTTAGGATCTCCCTTGTAATCGGTGCAGTATTTGCATGTTTCAATTCTATATCTGTTCCCTTTGTTATGTCTGAGTATACCCCGTGCCATTTTATCCTACTTGCTCGTAAGTCTGATAGTCCCTTAACCTAAAGCAAAGAGCATGTAAATTATAAAAGATAGTATTATTGCAAATCTATAACTACTATATATCATTTTGAACACCGGTCTAAATACTCATGGCGTCAATAGATAACCAGCCTATGAAAGGAAAATGGATAGACCTAATAAACGAGTCAGTTCACACTATGGTTGGCATAGATATTAGAGATATTAACGCAGTTGCATAGGTATGAAGGCAGTTCGTCTTCATAAATTCGGCGGTGGGCCTCAGGATCTTGTATATGAAGAAGATGTAGCGCAGCCACATCCCAAAGAAGGAGAAGTTTTGGTTAAAGTCTATGCTACAGGTGTTACACGAAATGAAATAGATTGGATCTGGTATCATTCTGACATCTCTCTTCCCATAATCCTGGGCCATGAACTTTCAGGCATTATAAAAGAAGTTGGTCCTAAAGGAACCAATCAGAAGGTAGGCGACGCTGTATATGGATTAACCGATCCTTTGTCATTCACTCGTGATGGTGCAGAAGCAGAGTACGTTATCGCGATAGATTCAGAGATGGCACCAAAACCACAGTCTCTTGATCATGAATATGCCGCGGCTGTTCCAATGGCTGGGCTTACAGCATGGCAGGCACTTTTCGATCATGCACATCTGTCATCAAAAGATACGATACTGATTCATGGAGCAGCTGGGGGCGTGGGTAGCTTTGCGGTACAACTTGCTCGATGGGCTGGAGCACATGTCATTGGAACAGCTTCAGCACACAACTCCAGTTTTTTAAAAGATTTAGGGGTAGACGATGTGATTGACTACAAGAAAACAAGCTTTGAGGACAGAGTACATGACATAGATGCAGTATTTGATACTGTAGGTGGAAAGACGCTTGAAAGATCTTGGCAAGTACTTAGAAAAGGAGGTAAGCTCGTGTCTGTGGCTAGTCAGGATTATCCCACAACCTTTGATAAACTTCAGACATATTTCAAAGAAAAGGGAGATTCATATGGTATTAATGCAACGTGGTTTATTGTTCATCCCAGCAGGGACCAACTTATCCGAATTGGAGACCTAATTGATTCTGGGCAGGTAAAACCTGTCGTTGATACAATACTTCCCCTTTCCCAAGCAAGTCAAGCGTATGGAGGTGCAGAAGGTGTTCATAAACATGGCAAGATAGTATTACGTGTGAGATAAGGTGAGTTACAACGAGGTATAATCAGAGTTAACATTTGGTGGGTATTATGTCAGATCAAATCATATCTTCCATTATGCTACTGCTTGTGTTTGAACTAACGAATAACCTTAGCCGCTACCTAGAAAGACAAAAAAGTTGTCAAGTATCTCATATTTGTCTAAGATGGGAAGGTACATCATCACTGATCCGTGAATGTCTCTCTTTAATGCATAAAAAGGTTAGAACATTATTTTTCAAGAACACTATCTTCATGTATGATATAACAACACATCAACAGTCTCAGTGAGTATCCGCAAGTTGCTCACTCTTCTTTTGTTTGTAGTTTTCAAGTGCCAAACAAAACTACAGGTTCTCTTATTTGACTCATCCTAGTACATCAAGATAAGTAAAAAGACATATCTGACAATGATTATTGTGTTCTATCACGTAAGGGAAAGGATACCATAGAAACTTTATTATCATTTATTCGCTGGTCTGTTATCGCTCATTTCATAATGGTATTGGTAGTCTCTTTCTTGTAGCTTAAGTAGTTTAGAAGAAAAGTTAGGCCACCTGCAATCAAACCTATCACTAACACCGCCGCAAATATAGATATGGGTATGATAAATTGTTCCAATATCTGAGTATTTGGTTTTAGTTCTGCAATACTTCCTCCGCTAAGAATTGTTCCCATAACACCAGATCCTACTAGTCCAGCAGATGCAATAGTTAAGGTGACAGTTGCTCCTCCAACATTCATACCAAGGAGATGAATCCACGCTAATGCTGATCTAAAACCTTGTATTCTCCTATTCATATTAACCTCGAAGTGATTGTAGAATATCGCAGTGGTGGCAATAGCTACGATCAAAATCATATAGAATATATATCCAAGAAAGATCCATTTGGCAGGACCTTCGAAAGATAATGATAAGAATTGTATTATGTTAATATTTGAGGATAAAAGTAATAGTATGGAGATAAAAAGTATTGTGAGCAAAGTAATTCCTGCTCCCTGAATTATGGCTGATTGTAAGAATCTGTTAGCCCATTTTGCATGTGGTAAGGTATTAGTTACCGATAATAGTAACTCTCTTCC
>JALZGI010000350.1 GCA_030861105.1 Thermoproteota archaeon | reverse complement strand
TCCTTCCGGCGTTCTTCTGTAAGGACTACCTGACCTCCTAAACGGATTCGGCACAAAAACTTATGTAATGGTAAACTCCTTTTAAACTTTCATTTCGTTGGCGGTGGCAGGATCCTATAGGACGTTGGCAGAGCAGGGATGGATCTCAAAGATAATGACAAAATTGATATTCACACAAATCACAGCCTGACCCATAAATCGTTAGGAGATCCGTCAGATCATCAACTCCTATAGATCATTCTTCTACGACATTGTGGTTCGAAAGATGGGTATCAAGTTTCAGTATGGCCGTCCCTTATTGAAAAGAGCATTTAATATGGAGGATGTTGCCATCGTTGTATGCATGCTGGAACTGAAGACTACATTTTCGCTATATGTTTGATTTGGATTTTAATGGTAGGATTTTTCATTATAGTAACAACAGAGGTACTATTATTGATTGGAGTAGCTTTCCCACTTTTAATCATCATCTTGTTACGGAGTGGCCATAGGGGAAAATCTCAGGCGGTTCTATGATATGGCATTTTTCAATTATCACAATTCTTGAAGTGGCCACTTATCTTTAAATCTTCAGAATGATTCGCAAATGCTCTTGAGGCAAAACTAAATACTTTCGGCCTCTAGAACCTCTAACGGTGTGAAAATGATTTGCCTAGGGGCAAAGGAATCTTAAGGAGATACGAAAAAAATCCTATTCTGGTACCCAATGAAAATAACTGGTGGGAGTCTAAAGCAGTTTTTAATTGTGCTGTTCTTCACGACCGCAATAGATTCCATATGCTCTATAGAGCCATAGGAGAATACGAGGATTATGTGTCCAGAATAGGATATGCGTTTAGTATCGACGGATACAACTTTGAACGGTGCAACAACATCGCCATGGCTCCAAGTGAAGAGTATGAAAGGTATGGGATGGAAGATCCCAGGCTAGTGAAAATTGAACATCAGTATTACATTACGTATGTTGTTCTCTCGAACTATGTCCGTGAAAATCCCGATGTATTCTCGGCTCTAGCTACTACAGCTGACTTTAATGAATTCAAAAGACTCGGAATAGTAACGAGTAAAAGTGCTGGAAACAAGGATGTTGTTCTCTTCCCAGAGAAGTTTAGACATACCTTAGATGGGGTTCAGACAGAAACTTATTTCTCTCTACACAGACCCAGCACTTGGATAGGGCCGGCGTATGGAGTAGAAAAACCAAGTATATGGCTTGGCGAAGGCGAGTCGCTGACAAGCGTGGAAAAACACACCGTTCTAATAAAACCTGAAAGAGAATGGGAAGAATTGAAGGTCGGAGCTGGAGTTCCACCAATTAGAACAAAAATGGGTTGGCTTGTAATATATCATGGTGTGAGCCGTGACAGGGTTTATAGTGCAGGCGCTGCAATCTTGGATATAAAGCGACCTAGCACCATAATTGGGAGAACCCGTTCACCCATTTTGGAGCCAGAAGAGCCGTATGAAAGGTTTGGAGACGTAAATAACGTGGTCTTTCCTACCGGGGCGTGCATCGTCAACAACGAGTTGTTTGTATATTATGGTGGAGCTGACAGGGTGTGTTGTTTAGCCATTGCAAATGTAGATGCCCTATTGGACTACATATTACAGGACACCTAGACCTCAAAATCGTCTAGTCACATCGTTCCACGCTTACATCAAATATTGTTTCCGTTAAAATTATCTCGAGCTCAATCTTCTAAGTTTGAGCACTCACAAGTGGTCAGATTTTTTAATTTATCACTGACCAGTGGAAGGTTTAATGGGCAGTGATCCTATTGGAAAAGATGAGTTGCAGGGAATGATGAGGCGGTGGCTGTATGATTTTCCCCTAGAAAAGGTGATTATTCTAGCCAAAATATCTGAACCCTGTTTTTCCATCTCATATGTGATTCTGAGGCAGACACAGACCCGTTCCAGGAAATGAAAACAATGTCTATGCCCTTGTGTGAATATGTTTTGTAATAATTCAACCAAGGTGTATACCAGATAATAGAAAAGAGTATCAAAAGGCATTTCAGATCGTAGGACGTGCCGCTGTGCCGGGCATAATGACATGAATCCTTCTTCACTATTAACGAGCCTATATTGGAAATTACCCAAACTTATTTATGACAAACTGTTTAAGGTATCGTAAATTTGACCAAGTTTTCACAGCACGTAATAGAATGTCTAACACAATGGGGAAAAAAGTCCGCTGAATGCAACGGAGAATTGAATTGTTTACAGGACCGCTCAAGTGAACTAAGGTCTTGTCTTGACGATGCGTTCCCCGATGCGGATAAAATTGAGTTTGAAACCGACAAAATAAACTACATTCTGTCTTCCGTCTTCTTTCTTACAAACAGGATATCAAAAGCAAGCATTGGTCTGGCGGAGCTTGACAGAATATTAGGTGAGGCCACAGCAATAGGCAATATCAACTTAAAGGACAATCAAAACAACAGAGATTACAATGAAATCAGGCGACGTCTTGACGAAATCATTGCAAAATATTTTTGAAGAAAAAGGGTCCCCACGACGTCTACGCGGTAATTGGAGCTGGTTTTTGCCAGTGTTATTTAATTAATTAGCTAATATGTCCTGTTTCTACAAAAATATATAAGGATTTATACGCCGATATACTGTTGGAACGCAATACGATTCGTGGATCTACATATAGGAGTGTTTCACCTTCTCCGCCCAATCCCAGATGGGGCAGAGAAGAGGAAACAGAGAATTTTGCACAGCAGGTGAAACGATTTAGACAGGGTAAACTGTCCGAAGACGATTTTCGTCGTTTTAGGTTACAACATGGTGCATACGGTTCCAGGC
>JALZGI010000349.1 GCA_030861105.1 Thermoproteota archaeon | reverse complement strand
CTTACTTGTATCCCCACGTCTTGTTTGTTGGATGCTTACACCTGCAACGTCTTGAGCCATGAAGTGAAAACTTGTGATGACACCCGTAGTAGTTGCATATTGGTTCAGCAGGCTGACCTAGCACGTCCAGAGTTCCCCATTTCCGCGACTCTTGGTCCTTTACCTTGTCTTTTGTCTGTGGCTTTGGTTCTTGTTTGCCTTTTGACGATGATAAATCGGAATCCTTAAGCTTATCTCTTAGCTCAATCTCTTCAATCTGCTCTCTTTTCCAATGACATCTGTAACAATATCCACATTTGATACATTATTTGAAAGCTTGCTAGGAACTATAAAGCAAAGACCCATGATTAAATGGCGGCAATCAAATATCCATATTACAACTAATACAAGCGTTCTTGTTAGAGTCTGGGCTAACGGTCAATGTTTGAAACCTTCCACTAACTGGACATACTACCGAGACAGAAGTTGCTGACAAGATTTCATTATTTTAAGGATAAATATTTAGGTATAATGCTGGAATCAACTTGACCTTTGTGATAAGTCAATATTATGCGAAAAGTCACTAGAGCTTGCTTTGTATTATAACAGATAGTCTCTATGGATCCTTAGTGTTCGACATGACACAGAGACAGAAATAAATGACAGGACTAACGATTACCAAAGACTAACTTTCAAGTCTGACAGGGTCACCACGATGAATTGTTCCTCCCTGAAGAACGGATGCATACACCCCTACATTTACCTGGTTATATCTTGCAACTGTGCGCAAAATACCTAGATCTTTGGGAAGGTCACTTTGCGGCAAAGTTATCATCACACACCTAGTACAAGGTCCTGTTACTCTCAGTATAATATTCTCACCAACTGTTAGCCTCTTTCCTATCCACGAATTCTCAACAAAGTCTTTTTCTCCAGATGTTGACTCTACTACAATGTTTGGCCTAAAACGTCGAACTTCAAACCTCCCTTCTGGATACAGTTCTCGCAGACGGTTAATAGTAGAAGTTGTCAAGAGATGGATTACAGCAATATCGAAGAAAGTTTCTGGAGGCATGGCTTCGTCAGTGACCTTGTTTCTCTGTGCTAGTCCATCTATATCGGGCCAGTACTCCTCATAGCTTGGTTTCTCCAAACCAGCCCTCATGAGTCTTACATCTCGACCAAGAACATCTGACAAAGTATGATCAATATCATTCTGATCGGAGATAATATCGGTTCCATCAGGTGCAGAAACACGGACCGGAGGGATTCTATCGATGGTCCGGGGTGAGTCAACAAAGGTAGCACGAAAGTCAAAGAGCTTTTCCCATTTGCGAGGATTCTTAGCGCTAGCCACTTTGCCCGTTTCCTGGTCTATGAGTGCGTAAGAGCGATCCCCTATTAGTCCACGTTCAGTTACGCGTGAAGCATTCAACTCTTCTCCAAGCATTGATTTTATAGGATATCGCCATATAGAAACCACAGTTCCTACAGATGCCTGAGTTTTAATCACAAGGATTCATCATCTATAGACATTTGCTGGTTTTTAAGACTCTCGTTTCTATTTACTTCCTACACTCCACATATATATATATAGAAAAACAACAAAGAGCAACCTCTCATCATCACAGTTAGGTATTTGACTAGGAGCTGCTGTTGAAGACATGGGTATGTAGACTTTTACAGTGAGGTAAATGTCTTCTCATCAGGTTTTAAAGGCATACCCATCATCACAGAAGCTTCTAGCGGTCTAGGCATGTGACAGTGACTCTCCAAATCAAACTCTGGACCCAGGCAGCTACAAAAAATGTTATCACCTTCTGTTGTTCATAAATAGATGGATGGATGAGATTAGATGAGATTGCTTGAAGAAAGAGTTGCAGTTATTACAGGTTCAACTAAAGGAAATGGAAGAGCGATGGCGAATCTATTTTCTGAGGCGGGTGCAAATGTGGTTGTAACTGGAAGAGATAAGAATGAGATCCAAAGTGTAGCGGACCACCTCATTAGTGAATACAAGACCAATCCTCTTGGTTTAAGAGTGGATGTAACATCGACCGCTGAAGTAAAAGATATGATTGATAAAGTTCATCAAAATTATGGCCGTATTGATATACTGGTAAATAATGCAGGCTACCCAATTAAAGATGACATGTGGGATGCAAGTTTTGAAAAAATACTAGACCAAGATTTGGAAAATATTATTGATGTAGATACGATCGGGACTTATAGATGCTGCCGCGAAACACTTCCAGTTATGATTGAGAAACATTCCGGAGTTATAATTAACATTTCTTCTACTCCTGCAATAAGTGGTTACGTAAAAGGTGCACCATATACGGTAGCCAAGGCTGCGAACCTTGGAATAACAAAACATATAGCGGCTGAATTCGGGAAATATGGAATCAGATGTAATGCTATTGCTCCTGGAACTATTGCCACACAGAGAAATTGGGAAAGATTAACAACTGAACAGAGAGTAAGTATTGTTTCTTCTATTCCATTTGGAAGAGCAGGTAAGCCTGAAGAAGTCGCTGGTGTAGCATTGGTTCTTGCATGCGATTATACATCATTTGTAAATGGACAGACAATTGTAGTAGATGGTGGGGAAACAATAAGGTAGATTTGAAAACTCCTAAAATACTGTATATTTCCAGGAAACACATGGAGAGACTAACAGTAGATATAGAAACATAGGTTCTAAACGATTTGGATGAAAGAATGCAGATTCTTAATAAAATGACAGTTGATAGACCAGAGCTGATAAAGATACTAAACAAAGATGAATCAGACTGGACCCCAGAGATGGCATTTGTTTACCATATTTTGTATACCTTTGCACATGTATATCATATGTGACAAAGAAATGTAATAAAAGGCAATGAATGGGCTGGATGGTTACGATGGATTATAGTATTGGAAAAGTGATCTGGAACTGGAGAAGTGGTTTGATCCAACATTCGAGGAGTTTATCAATAAAGAAATAATTCCTACAATCAAAGAAAACAAGTGAAGCTAAGCTGGTATTGGCTCTAACAACACGATCATTATTAATCTCAATTAAAAGATGATAATGCAAGTTGAGGGTCGTTGAATGTATCGACCTGAAACATGCCAGTGGCTTCTAGTCCCTCCTTTACTGTTAAACTGAACGATTGCTGATATAAAGCCAGGTCATTACTCAGTTATAGCGCTAACAAATCATAATCAGACCTGACTATAGTATTAGTGCATTGGATACCATGCTAACGATATGAATAAAAGAAAAATGTATGCAATCTTG
>JALZGI010000314.1 GCA_030861105.1 Thermoproteota archaeon | reverse complement strand
GTACCTCTGCGATTGATTTTCCTTTGAATTTGACTAGCAAGGTTTCCGAGTTAAACCTCTCTCCTTTGCACTCATCACATTTCACGAATACATCCGGCAAAAATTGCATCTCAATTTTCTTTACGCCTGCACCTTCACAAGCATCACATCTGCCACCCGGAACATTAAAGGAAAATCTTCCTGCTCTGTATCCCATCTCTCTTGCTCGAGGAGTTTTAGCGAACAATTCGCGAATTGGAGTGAATGAATTAACGTAGGTAGCTGCATTTGACCTTGGTGTTCTTCCAATCGGAGACTGATCTATTCCAATTATTTTATCAACGTATTCCATCCCCAAAATGGAATCATGCTTTCCGGGCATATCCCTGGAATCATAAAAATGTTTTGACATCGCTCTAAACAATATATCGTTCACAAGGGTTGACTTCCCAGAGCCTGATACCCCTGTGACAACAGTCATGCATCCAACCGGAAATGAAACATCAATAGATTTTAAGTTGTTCTGTTTTGCCCCAATAACCTTTATCCAATTGTGTATCTTTCTTTTTCTTTCTTTTTGTCGTAATGCTGATCTCTCGCCTCTAAGATATGTTGCAGTAACGGAGTCTCTACTTTCTAGGATTTCATTAAGGCGACCACATGCTACCACTTTCCCCCCGTGGATGCCAGCGCCGGGGCCGATATCCACAATCCAATCTGAATTGCGAATGACTTCCTCGTCGTGTTCTACCACGATAAGGGTATTGTCTAGATCACGTAGTTTTCGCAAGGTGTCAATCAGTTTGGCATTATCCCTTTGGTGGAGTCCTATGGTAGGTTCATCCAGAACGTACAAAACACCTGTGAGGTTAGAACCTATCTGAGTGGCAAGACGTATGCGCTGGGATTCACCACCAGAAAGGCTAGATGTACTTCTGTTTAATGATAGATATCCAAGACCTACATTATTCAAAAAGTCTAGTCTAGCAGTTATCTCTTTAAGTATTGTTCTGGCCACATATCTTTCCGTGTCGTTTAATTCCAGTCTTTCGAAGAATGATCTGCACTTTTCTATAGACAAGTCACAAATATCCATGATAGAATTATTATCTATTTTAACTGAGAGCGCTTCATCCTTCAGCCGACGTCCCTTACATCTCTCGCACTTTCGTTCTCTCATGAATTGCTGAAGGGCCTCTCGCTTGGCTTCGGATTCCGTTTCACTGTAAATTCTTTCTAGATTAGGTATTACTCCTTCAAACGATCCGCTATATTCCCAGCTAGAATCTGAGTGTTTAGATTGATATTTGTAACGGATATTTTCATCCGTTCCATACAGAATAGTTTCAAGTTGCCTGTCCGTCATATCGGAGATGGGCATATTCAGCGTGAATCCCATTTTCTTCCCTACATCTCGTAGCATTGATGACCTAAACGAAGCAAAATATCCAGACCACGGTCTGATAGCACCTTCTAGTATAGTTTTGGATGCATCAGGAATAATTAGGTCAGGATCGAATTCCGTTCTAATGCCCAAACCATTACATTCCTTGCAGGCTCCAAAAGGTGAATTAAATGAGAAGCTTCTTGGTTCCATTTCACCCAAACTCACTTCGCATTGTGGACATGCGTTTCGCTGCGAAAAGACCTTGTCTTCAACATCATCGACGAAGTGACAAATTACAATCCCATCTCCCACTTTCAAGGCCCCTTGAACTGCCTCAAACAACCTGCTCCTCTCCTCCGAAGACGGCCTTAGCCTGTCGACAATTACCTCTATATTATGCTTCTTTTGTTTATCCAAAATCAGGAACGGAGATTTACTAAATTTCTTCCTACTCGTTTCTGCCTCTTCCAGGTTGTCTTCAGCGTCTTCATCTAAATTGATTATCTTGCCGTCAAGCCTAATACGAGCAAATCCGTCTTGTTTTAGTTGCTGAAATAATTTTTCGTAGGTTCCTTTTTTTCCTCGGACTACGGGGCCCAAAATCAATATTCTCTTTCCTTCTCCTACTCTCAATATCGAGTCAGTTATAGAATCCGCGGATTGACTTGTAATTTTCCTGCCACATATGAAGCAATATGGAATGCCTATCCTGGCGAAAAGCAATCTCAGGTAGTCATATACCTCTGTCACGGTCCCTACAGTCGAACGGGGGTTCTTGCTGGTAGTCTTTTGCTGAATCGATATAGCAGGAGATAAACCGTCAATAGAGTCCACGTCCGGCTTCTCCATTAATTCAAGAAATTGCCTCGCGTAGGCAGAGAGTGACTCCACATAACGTCTTTGACCCTCAGCGTATATAGTGTCAAATGCCAGGGTTGATTTGCCAGATCCGGAGAGTCCAGTAATCACTACGAGCTTGTTTTTTGGAATCTCAAGATTAAGGTTCCTAAGATTGTGCTGGCGGGCTCCCTTAATAATTAATTTGTCATGCATATGTTTCAAGAAACCTGCAAAATCTGTTCCTCGCCGAGAATCTTCTTTATTCTTGCCAGTTTTTGTCTATACTTAATGGCATTTTCGAAATCCAGGTCTTCAGCAAATTTCTTCATAACAGATTCAGTCTCCAAAGCGAGAGCCAGCAAATCTGCTCTCGTCATGCTCTTTATTGTTTCAATATCAGACGGTCTCTCGCTACCATAGATTTCTTGTACACTGTCTGGGACCGGCTTCACGACTGAGCGAGGTGTAATCTTGAAGACATCATTAAATTCAATCTGCTTCTTGCGTCGCCTTGCAGTTTCTGCAATCGCATTTTTCATGGAATCAGTTACATTGTCAGCAAACATGATGACTTGCCCATCAATATTTCTTGCGGCACGGCCAAAAGTCTGTATAAGGCTTGTAGTGTTTCGCAGAAATCCTTCTTTGTCCGCATCAAGAATAACTACTAATGAAACTTCTGGTATATCTAAGCCCTCCCTGAGCAAGTTTATACCCACCAGGACATCAAAGTCTCCCGCCCGCAGCTGTCGTATCAATTCTGTCCGTTCTAGTCCCTCAATTTCAGAGTGCAGGTATCTAACTCTGATCCCATTTTTTGCCAGATACTCAGCGAGATCCTCAGCCATTCTCTTAGTTAGCGTGGTGACCAGGGT
>JALZGI010000284.1 GCA_030861105.1 Thermoproteota archaeon | reverse complement strand
GCGTCCATTGAACCCTGAGTTCGTATGCTTTTTGTTTTAGGGTTCATGTGGATAAGAATATGTAAGTAAGAAATAAGTTTTCTTAAAGTCGCATACTCCATATACTTCATTATGGTATTCTACGCAGATCAAAGTAGAACCACCTACTCAGTAAATCAGAAGAGGAATACTAAATGTGTTTAGTATTATTACCAATTGGTGAGTTACATAGGCCAAAAGTTAAAGGATGTAAGTCTAAGTACGTTCAGTCATATCAAAGAGAAGGAGAGTTTTCGATAAGTGTAAAAGTCTTAGGAGTCGGCTTCGGTCAGAATGTGAGCAGAAAGCTCGGCTTCAGCGACGAAATTGAAATTACTGAAAACTGTTTGCAATTGACAGTACCTGTTACCTTAGAATGGGAAGAGTGTGAGTTTACAAGAGGTAACCATAAAGAAACCACATTCTATCGGTCGAACGTAAAAAATATTGGTAAGAATTGGAAACCCGTACAGTTGACAAACGCTACTACAGATAAGTGTGGAGTTAACCAACGGTTGATTGAATTAGCAAAGTGACATCAAGAGAAGTTTCCTGTACCAAAAGGACCCACTTGGACCAGAACCCTCGGCATAGAAAATTGACAAGGATCTGAACTCAGTTTAGAAACAAAAATCGCAGGTGCTCAAATAGGACCTAAAGCTGTTGTAAAATATCTTAAGAAGATGGACGATTCCTACAGTCTCGTGGGACCGCAGAATTATATTGCTTATTTTCCTAAAAATAGCTTTGCCTACTATTGGTATTGGTCCTAGATTATTATGTCTTGCCGAACTCCTTTTAATATACCCATACGGTTACACTTCTTGATAAGGTTAGACCTGATGCATGTTCAAAGACTTGATTTACCGTGAATTCAGATAAAAAGACGTCAACCGAAGATTTCATGGGGCCGGTAGTTTGTGAAACAACTTTGACACTATATGTATTCCCAGATTATATAACTTCTCTCTGTTATTGGTGTTTTCAGTTATTAAAAGTAAGGTTGAAAAGGGTTAAAAGAATGCTCAAAGATACTCTCTCTTTATGTGGCTTGTGAGCGTCTCACCAGCGTAAGTATTTGAGCCAAGACCCATTGCAATGTTTCTATATCTGTCCATATCTTTCATTATAAACCCTATTATTAGACTCATGAATTTCTCCTTTCTTCTGTATTATTCTATTATGCAGTATTTGTTGTAGCGATCTTAATGGTAGAGTTTCATTGAAATAGTTGGCAACGAAAGTGGTTCTTCTTTAAGTTCAGCTAGCCACAAATTAGCTATATATATATATATATCCGGCTCACGAACATCGTCTTCTTCTTTGTCATTATCTTTCTCATGCCAATAATCTCTATGCATGTATAACTTCTCTTAATGGCGTATTGCTTCTAAATCTAGATGTTTACTTGGAAGCCAAGAAGCAGAGCGAACCTTACAACTTTAGAATAATATATAGCTTTACTGATTCTATCTCTTATCATCTAGTTGTTAATACATCATGTGCGAGTCCATATTCATAACCGCCTAACAAATTCAAATGACAATTCGAGGAATAGCCAAGAGGTTGGAAATAGGATTGTGAATTAACGCTTGATATACCTACTAATCCGTCATTAGGTTCTGGAATAATCGGTAAGAATGCCAAACAACTACCAGCAATAGTATAGTATTGAGTATGTGTATTTTCTTCTACCATAGTGGCTGGAGCTTCTGGTCTTAAATCCTCTATAGCTGGTGCACAGGCATCAGTTGTTTCTGCCCAAGGTGATCCTGCATTTGGTGTTCCGATCATTATTAGGTTTGCAACATCCTGGCTATTACTGTTAGCCAGGTATACTCTTGCGTCTAATCCACCTTTACTATAGCCAACAATATTTACTTGATTTTGTCCTGTAGTACTTATGACATTTTGAATTATTTGACCAAGTTCCGTAGCATGATCTTCTGCACTTCCACAAGCATCATTTGATTGCTGAAAAGATACTATACAAAATGGAATGTTTTCCTGGTCAAGCAGCCCCTTCCATTGATGCCATCTCTCTGGACCTTCAGCATAGCCATGTATCAGAAGTACTGGAAGTGCAATATTAGATTCAAGATTGTCACACATTGTTTCTTGGCCATTTGCCGAAGGAAAAAATGATTCACCGTTTATTAATATTAGTGATAACGCCATTATTGATATTACAGATATTCTCACAGACAATTTTGTTCTTTTAGTTTCATCATTCATTGATACATAGATAAGGATGTGAGTATATATCTATAAC
>JALZGI010000373.1 GCA_030861105.1 Thermoproteota archaeon | reverse complement strand
CCATATACACTCCTGATAATGCAGGACCGATAGCCATTCCTATAAACAACAACAGGGCACCAACTCCCACCGATATTCCAATGAATGATTTGGGTGATGAGGATACGACGATGTTCCACGTTGCAGTAACTGTCATTGAGAGTCCAGATGCGATAATGGCCAGATTAATAGATACGACAAATTCACTAGAGTGAAACATCAGTAGTCCAAGCGATCCGATCAGGCTGATCAGGGAACCAATTATGATTGGTCTTAGTTTTCCTATTCGATTTATGATAAGTGGGGTGATGCTTGCGAACACTAGGAACATAATCATGAACGGCAACTGGACATTTGCAGCATCCACTGCATCCCCTCCAAAACCCAGTGGCACAGGGCTTCTTACTAGTTGAACTATAGCCGGGTATGCCATAAACATAGTAATTCCGGTGGCCATTAATATGATATAAGAAGGCAGCAGAGTCTTGTCTTTTAGCAACCTCAAATCAACCAATGGTATGGTTACTTTCCTCTCAACGATGACAAAAGCAGTCAGTGAAATTGCTGAAACTATAAATGCAATTCCAATTTGTGGCAGTGTTTCTGAATTTACTCCAGTCTGTATAAGTGTTAAAGCCATAAGAAAGGCAATTATTGTTGCTGAAAGTGCCCCGGCGCCCCTCAGATCTATGGATGGAGATGTCCTTTTTTTGGCTACGCTTTGTTGAGTATTTACATGGACTGTTAATTGTTGTTGTTGTTGTTTCTTTTCTTTTACAAATCTGGCTATCATGATTGTCACTGCTACTGAAAACGGTACTATGGAGAAGAAGGTGAAGTGCCATCCAAAACTATGTATGATAGTTGCTCCCGCCAATAGGCCCACTACTGAGCCTGCTGAGTACATAGAGCCAAACACACCTACTGCGATTGCAAGTTTGGCTGGTGGAAATGTATCTCTCAGAAGGCTAAATGCTGCTGGTACGGCCGCCAAACCTACCCCTTGGACTATCCTACTCGCAAGCAAGAATGATATATTGTCTGCAAATCCGCCGGCAATTATTCCTGCTGAATAGATCGTCAGCAAAATCAGTAATATCTTCTTTTTCCCGTAAAGATCAGACATTTTACCGGCGATAGGAGTCATTACGGCAGCAACAATCAGGTACGCGCTAAATATCCATGCTGCCGTCCCATAGGATATCCCAAAGTCCTTCATGATCTCTGGAATAGCCGGCAGGAGCATGGTTTCTGAAAAAAAGACTACCAAGAGTGTGCTGCTGAGTATTCCAAGAGTAAACCAGGCATATCGGTTAACATTGACTGAGGTTAGCGAAGACAATATAACCAGAATATGTGCATATGCACATTTATAAGTGTATCTACACCCATTTTGTCCTATATTATAAGACTGGAGGTAACGCTTTTATTATTAATACGTGTATATCAACCTAGCTCGGATTGAGAGGACAAGATATTAACACAATATTGGAACAAGGAATGTCAACAGATTCCTGTACATGCAGTGAATTACGAAGAGCAGCTAGGGCAGTAACACTACTTTATGATAATGCATTCAAGTCTAGTGGATTGCTGTCCACACAACTAGGTGTACTGCATGTCATCTACAAATCAGATTCTATAAGAATTTCACATCTTGCTAAAGAGCTGGGTATGGACAGAACAACTCTCACGAGAAACCTGTCTGTTCTAGAAAGACAGGGCTTTATCAAGATCTCTTCTGGTAAGGATAATCGGACTAGGATCGTTACAATTACTATGAAGGGCCGTACCACCATAGCTAAAGCCATTCCGCTTTGGAATGATGTTCAAAATAAGGTAAAGCAGCGAATGGGAGAGACCCTGTGGAATGAGTTAATGGATAATTTGTCTCAATTTGTGAAAATTGCAGATCAACTAAATGAATCGAAGTGAAAAGAAGGATGCACCGTGGTAGCACAGTGCTATTTGATTTTATATATTACAATGTAATTCTATTGTATCTTCCAGTGCTTAGATAATATACTCGGAGAATAATCAAGAAATCGTGGAGAGATTTCGTCACAGATCTTGGCTGCGTCTGATAGACTATCCTACGAATCGGGAACATTTCGAAGATGTAGAATTTAAGTTTAATATGCATCTAAGTAAATCCACATATAGGAGAGACTTTATAATTCACTAAGGTTGCCGTTCATTTTATTTTAGGAGATTTGGTCTGTGGGCCCTAAGATACACCTTATAATATCTATATGTGTTCTAGCTACATTTTCCATACTGGCTTTCTTGATTTCCCCACGAGCACATCTTAGTCTTACTCAGATGCTTGTAGCAGCAGATACTAGAATCTTTCTTCAGGTTAATGAATATCATTTCGCTCCATTGGATCACTTTATGATACTTGTAACACAGTTTGGACGGGAATTAGTTTGGCCATTAGCCATTGCTGCTTTATTTCTGTTCGGCGGTAGTATCGGAAAAAAGGCTGCCATAATTATGGCATTGGTAATGATTACACTTATACCAATAGGCATAATCGCAAAAGAGGTAGTGGCTAGACCTAGACCATTCATTCCTGACACAGAGATTATTCTAGCAGCAGATTCACAATATGCTTACCCCTCCGGTCATTCTTTGATAGTTGCTGCTGGAGCGACTGTGGCACTGGCTGAATTATACAGAAATTCCTCTGTCAAGATGCGAGCGGTGGCTATAGCATTAGCATTAGAAGCAACACTTGTATGCTTTTCCAGAATCTATGTAGGGGCACACTATCCTCTCGATGTTTTAGGTGGAATCCTATTGGGTGCAGGGATGTCATTTCTCTTTTTATCACAGGCATCCAGAATAGAGTATCTGCTAAATATAATGACTAGGGCCTTTAAAAGTAGATCATAGTGAGATGTGGACACAGCAACATCGTCTAGTGCTCCAATAACCCTACAGTGGAGTGTTATGGTATAAATCTGTATTATGAATTAATGGTAAATTCCACATGTAACTGACGTGAATGTAATAAATAGAAGACAGGTGTGCTGATAACTAGAGGATTGATACTTAATACAGATCTCTATCACCATTTATCTAAAACTGATTTGCCGGGATGTTTTCATTAAATTCAATGATTGTAATTTTACAGTTGCTCCTGATTCTGTCAACTGCATCCATAATCGTGCAGCCAAATCCAGAAAAGGCAGCAGCAACGCTAACATCATCTGCAATTTTAGAACAAGATGAGGAAGAACTCCACGCATTGACTTTCCAAAACGGCTTTTGTGGCATTAACCCCACTCCTAATTCAAATGAATATGTCACTGAATATGTGCTTCCGCAGACCTGTGAGATGCCTTTGGGCATAGATGTAGATGCTACAGAAGGCAGAGTTTGGTATGTATCAACAAAGAAAGGAATTTTGGGAAGCTATGATATAAAAGAACAAGAATTTAACCAGGAAAGGCAAATTCCGTCATGGCCCTCGCGGAATGATGCTCGTGAATTTTCACAAGTATGGGAGGTAGAGGTAGATAACCGTAAGAAAGGGGAAGGAGAAGGCGATGTTTGGTTTGCAGATGAAAAGCAAAATATAATATGGCGATATATCAAATCTTCAAACACATTTGAAAGATATTTAGTGCCGGGTGAATCACGTGATTTTGGTACTACCTACCCAACATTCATAGAATTTGATTCAAATGACAAAAATATTATTTACTTCGTTGGAATGTTTTCACCCTCTATATGGATCGCCGAAATTGATAGACTAAATAATGGGACATCTGAGGGAATATCTGAAGTACCTATTCCTATCGAAGAATTTGAAGGAAACGATCCTGTGTTTGTAACTACTGGCTCACTTGCCTTTGATGACAAGAGGAATTCAGTCTGGGTTTCTGTTATGATC
>JALZGI010000239.1 GCA_030861105.1 Thermoproteota archaeon | reverse complement strand
CACGGCAAGTGGCCATAATCGACGAGAGAGTTCCCCACATTGATCCCCTTTGCCTTTAAGAATGTGTAAGCGACTCCTCCCCCTACTAGTAGTTTGTCAGCTTTTGGCAGCAAGTTTTCAAGTGCCCCAATTTTGTCCTTAATTTTAATTCCTCCTATGACCAAAGAAAAAGGCTTAGCCGGATTCTCCTTGACCATTGAAAGATATTCGATCTCTTTGTTAAGGTTCAAGCCGGCCAGACGAGTGTCAAATAGTCCGGCAGCACCGTAGGTTGAGGAATGTTTTCTGTGCGAAGTGCTAAAGGCGTCGTTGACATATATATCCGCGAGAGAGGCAAGCGATTTTGAGAATTCAGGATCGTTGGCTTCTTCCTCCTTATGAAACCGCAGATTCTCTAGTAATAGTACATCTCCTGGCAAAAGTTCAGAGGCCACTTTTTCTACCTTATCTCCAACGCAGTCATCTACGAACCTGACTTTCGAACCTGCAAATATTTCCGATAATCTGTTTGCAACTGGGGCAAGGGAGAGGCGCGGCTTTGGACCACCCGGCCTCCCAAGGTGAGAGCAGAGCAGTACCTTTGCCTGTCTTTTTGTCAGATATTCCAAAGTTGGAATTGTCATCCGAATTCTAAAGTCTTCTCCAACAATGCCATTTTCTATAACCACGTTGAAATCGACTCTCACTAGAACTCTTTTGTTCCTAAATTTGGAATCGTCTACATTGGAGATTACCTTAAGAGACATTTTCTGGTTTCATGATATGGTTATATTTATTCACTGAATAAATCTTATGTTAGCGGGTCACATTTGTCATTTAGCCTTCCATGTAAAGGAAGGGGTTAACTGTGTCACATATAGCAATAGAAATCGAAAAACAATAGGCAATCCTATATTAAGATTTTAACTGATCGTATGCAGCGGTGCAACGGTGTTATTTTAGCCATTATTTTCTCTTCGTTAATATTTTTATAGTTCTTTACTCATCTTCTGTTTCGTGTGCGTCCTTTAAAGAGGTTACACGTGTTGTGACCGGGCATCCTAACTTGCTAGACGCAACTTTGAAGGCTTCTTTTGCAAGCCCCAGGTTACTTGAGGTAACATATGCTTCGTAAATGGTTTGGCCAGGCTGTATCCTTGCTGCTAATCCTGTAGCTTTTCCGAAAGCCCTTCTCATTCCCTCTTGTAATCTGTCTGCTCCTGCCGTTGCTATCATTTTGTTTTCTCTCAGAAGGACATGCGGATACACCTTCAGAGATGAAAAGAAGCTCGTCTCACCCGCTCTTGCCATTGTTTTGTTGGCAGCTAATCTCGCCGATTCCAGGGCGTTGTGGCGTATCTGTATCTTTTCCGTCGCGAGAAGCTCAAGTTTGTAGTCATATTGGTTTTCCTTGTATTCACCTGACGAGAATCTTGCAATTTTGATCTGCGGTTTCCCCGCAATGTATTCCCGCCGAACGTAGGGCATGCCTCGTGGTTCCCGATAGTTTACTCCTTTCAAGTGCTTCTTCCTTATCGAATGCTTAAATGGGATCCGGCACTGATTTATTTGTTATGCTGGAACCTAAAGATCCTCCTTTTTCCGATAGCAATTCCGTCGTCTGTACAGAATCTCAGCAGGATGTTAACGCAAGGCTAGTCAAAAGGCAGCGCAAAATTGTTATTGACGATGAGAGGCAACGCGACCAACTTAAGAGCAGAGGATTTGGGGAGAAAGAAGACGGTGAATATGTTCTAAAATCGTACGAAGCACTCTACCTAAGTTATACTAACAAAATAACAATTAAGGAGCAGGACAAAACCTTAGACTTTGACAGCCTCGTAAGAGTCTCCTTAAAGGGTGACAAAGATATCCTTACTAGGTTTATGGTATATCGTGACCTGAGAAGCAGAGGATATGTGCCTAAAGAAGGTTTTGGGTTCGGTGTTGATTTTAGAGTTTATGAAAGGGGAGAATATGAAAAGAAACCAGCAAAATATGTTGTATTCGGAATTAGCGAAGGAACTAAGGTCAAAGCTAATAAACTAGCCGAAACAATTGAACATATCACAAGAATGGGCAAGGACGCCGTAATTGCCGTGATCGAAAGACGTGGAGAGGTCATCTATTATAAGATGTCGAAGGCAAGCTTCCCAAACAATGATCAGCTTATTGCAGGACAGAACGGCCAACTCTAAATTTGCGATTCAAGGTACAATCGAAAGGTCTTTAATATACCTCTAATTATAAGACGCATGAAATTTAAACAGGTTTACTGTCAGGACTGCAACGTGCTTTTGGCGAAGTACAATACAAGGTATTTTTCGGACACAAATATTGCTGAGCTTGTGCGTATTCATCATTACTCGCATATAAAGGGAGGTCACTCTTTGAAAACACGCACATCAGACACATTATGAATTTTAAACTAGGGATGAAGAAATTCTTGCACCTCAATATTATTGATGACTAGTATGGAAGAAAGGATCAGCGATACACTACTGGGTATGGACAGACACGTTCGTTTTGTCGGCGTGGTAACCGACAAAGGAGAGGTTATCGAAGGAGGTTTTCAGAATGAAGTCAGTCCACTCCTGGATCAAAGCAAAGAGCAACAAATCTACCTCGAAACGTTGTCGACAATCGATGCAGTAATGGAGTTTTCTGAGAGCCTTGGGGACCTTGTATGCAATATTACGGAATACAGGAAAGTCGTACTTTTGACTTTTCCACTAAAGCGAGGAAGGATTCTCTGCATCTCCGTTTGTCCAGGGATAGATTTGCTGAATTTTAAAGACCAGGTCCTCAGGTTACTTGCTCGAAGGCACCATTAAGCAAGCTTTAACCTGGGTTAAATTAGACATCAGGAGGAAAGGTTTTTACCAAGTTTGTGATGGTGTAAACCCAGCTACCCGGATGATGACGAATAAGATAGTCCCCCTATTATTCTGGCACTTTCTGCTAGAACAGATGAAGACTACATACCGGACTGCTGAATCCGATAGCATACTTACAGATGCTCCGGCCGGGATTTGAACCCGGGATCGTCGCCTTGAGAGGGCGAAATGCTTAACCGGATTGTGCAAATGCTTCTTTGGAAGCAGTTACTACACCACCGGAGCCAGATAAACTGTGAACTTCAATCTTCATATAAAACTTATGACATTGTCGGAATCTAATTGTTAATAGTTTAACACAATATTGTCTTTTATAATCAAGAGGCCCTGCTAAATTTATGACCTCTATCCAGTCGATGATTATTCAATATATTAAAGACAATATCCCCTATCCATCAGGTCTAATAGGATGTCATGCTGCTAACGGACAGAAACCGTACAGCTGCTGCGAGTACGATGTAGCTATATTCTGTGATAAAGGAAAAGCTAATCCAGAAACTGTGATAACATTCGATAAAGCAGCGATAGAATTCATTCAATTTCCTATGCACATACATGAAGGCCATTATGTTTACCTCAAAGACATGGTAATATTGAAAGACAATGACAATTTTTTCTTATCTTCAATGTTGGCGAGACTTAAAGAAAAAAAACACGACCGTCTTCTCAAAATCTATGCTAGAAGACAAATTGTTGAATCCCTTTTCCTCTATGAATCAATCGACAAGAACCTATCTAAATGTCCCATTCTGTCTTCTTTCTGGCTAAAAATTTCAGCCTTTCACTATATAAGCGGAATATTAGCGATTCACGGCATCAAATCTTCGCCATCTCACGAACTTGAACAGATACGAAGTCTAGACGTCAACACCCCAGAAACCGCTTCGGGACTACATACTGCACTTGATTGCATTGGAATTGAAAGAGCGGGGACCTCTGCTATTTCAAGATCCCTTACTGTGTTTAATGAGATTAGTAATTCTAACGCGAATCTCACAATTTGGTCCGCAAAGTTGAAATGGATGCTAGACCAAGGCAGAGTTGCTGATTGTTATTACTATCTGGGCAAAATATCCGCTGATTACATTTTGTCAAAAGATGAAGGATTTGTAGATAGATTTCTCAAACCAATCGGGATACTGCTAGATATATCCAAGGACACGCAACAAATTCACAAGTTACACAGCCTATTAGTTAAGTCTTCCAAGGATGCCTTGAAATCTAGCGTACGATGATTGCAGTTGCCTCTAATGGCTCCGGTCTCTTGTTTTTCGCTCTAAGCTTTGCCTTGTACTTAAGGTTCCTGGGTTTGGTTCTTAGTCTATAACCACAACAAGGGCACCAAAGTCCGTCCCACTTAATGAATATCTCGCAAATTTGACAGCGTTTTTGACCGCTGGCATACCTTCCTGAACCCACGGGCTTCTGGGCCTTGTGGCGAATACATATACCTTTACACGTCATAGGAATTAACCATCTTCTATCTGCTCGCGTGGTATTTAAAGGTGTGTAATAAATAATTATGAGTCTTAAGTATTGAAATCCGCAGCAGAAATAAATGAGATGATGTAAAAAGTCAGGGCTATTTGACGCTTACATTCTTGGCTTGAAATGCCTCATTCATCGTAAGGTACTCTTCAACTTTCATTTTAACATCATCGGGGTCTGTGTCATCCATACCAGAAAATCCTGCCTGAAAAGAGATCTTGTTTCCTGAAACTTTTACATCTTCAATTTCCATATCGGCGTACACATTTGCCATCTCATTGACCCACTCTGTCGCTTCACTTTGATCAACTCCTGATGTATCAATATTCACCGTTAACATTTTGGTCATTCAAATCACCTATAGCAGAGTTAATCCGGCTATTTATAAAGTTGACGAATAGCTTCCCCATGGAAGCTAAGAACAGGAAACAGTATACATGACGGCGTCAAAGCTAACGCGCCTTATTTTCAAAGCCCCAGTATTTTATAAGTTCCTTTTCAAATTTAGAATTCTGATCTTCACTTAGTGCATCGCCACAATTTTTGTGGGAAGGAACCACCTGCATACCCGCAAGCTTGAAATCCACTTCATAAAATTGCACATTTTGACAGTTGCACATAAGATTACCATCAAGCCAAGCATAATTAATCCTTTTGGCTTTGTGTTATTTTTTACTGACTAGATCCTAATAGGGAACGCTTTGGGTTTATTGTGAGGCACTTGCAATATAGCATTTATTCGAAAACCTTTATCAGTCCGTTGGAGGCTATTTTTAATTATGAGAAGCAACAAGAATCACAAATACTCCAGCCTAGCCTCATCGCTAATTGTCACCGCACTGATCTCCTTTTTACTCCTCCTCTCATCTATTCCAGGAGGAATACCGGCCAACGCACAACAGAATGACATGTGGTATGTCGGCAAAGGAGCTAGGGAAAATACTTACTATACTTATAAGATCCAAGACCACGACACCAATCAAGGCCAACCTTTCACTATGACTATATACTTTAAGGATTTCAACGAGACAGGGAATTATTGGATAGCTCCTGTTTTTGTAGTAGATAGGGGCAAGGTAATAAATGGTACTTTTCATTTAAGCGACCTTGACTTGACGGCCCTTGGTAGCTCTGATATCCCGACTGAGATGTCTCCTTATAGAAGTGCATATGCAAATACACTGCAATGGCTCGAATCATTTGTTCCTAAACCTGGCCAGTCACTAACTGCTGTGAACTGGGGGAAAATCGGTTCGATAGGTGGATCACCTGTTAACCCTGGCGGGAGTGCCAAAGTTACTGTCCCCGCTGGCACTTATGATACTACCGTAATAGCCTATCATAAGGGAGTCGATAATCGAATCTGGGTGAACCCAGATCTACCTTATCCTGTTAAGGCTGAAACATACGCTGATGTAACCACGGGTAATCCTCCAATACAATACGTCTACGATTTGCAGGCAACTGGTCAGGGACAGCCTCCAACACCTGAAACCCAAATTGAGATACCAAGGCCACCTCTGGAAATTCAAACTGCTAGGGGAACCTACAAAATACAACTCCTATGGACTCCAGAGGTCATAGTCGCTAAACAGCCTGCAGAGTTTGGAATCTTGTTTAGTGATGCAGCAGAACGTATTGTCGAAGGAGTGAGATACGGGTTCAAGGTAAGCGATTCAGACGGCAAAGTAATAGAGGACCTTAGGAACCAGAGAGCAGACGACGGAACTGGTATTCAGCGGTTGACTTTTGAAAGTGATGGTCCCAAGAATGTCGAAGTTACGGTGGAAGCAGTTAGCGGAAACCCCATGGGAGAATTCATTGAAAAGTCTGAGTTCGGGATTGTTGTTCAGTCAACGCCCGGAGCCGCTGCGGCAAGCGCCCAGAACCAGGCTACAAACTCAACTAGCGGGTCTACATAGAGGCAGCGGAAAGATCCGAAAGATTCGAGCACGATTGATGCTTAAGGCGGTATCAAATGAAAGGCAGCTACTCTCCCTTTTTTTTGCCCCATATAAACAGAACGACAAGAGTCTCGGTGGCAATCGCGTTCTTTTTCCACCATTAAATATTCTAGTAAAAATAACCAAGTAATGCATTTACCCACCTGTAAGAGATCTAAATCTTAATTAACCGTTTTTATACTAATACGCTTATCTATGATCAATTTATTTAAGCGCTGGAAGCCAAAAGGAAAAATGTTCAGTTTAAGATGTGCGCAATGCGGTTCTGGCTTTCTTTCTAGTCATAACTTAGAAGCACCTATATGCGGCAGGTGCCTTCAGAAGGCTAAATCTCTAGACTCAACAATAGATTACGACAAAGCGTGCGAAAGCTGCGGTAAAACTGGTGTAATATATGGAAAAATGCAATGTCATTCGTGCTACTTTGGCTTTCAGCAGGAAGAAAGCGTTTGACCGTCAAAGTATAGGCAAGCGGGAACTAGTCGAGAAAATAACGCTTCTAGAATCAATATAGTGAATCCTTCTCTGGCACTAGGGAAGTCCTAAGTTGCTTGATATATCTTATTTGTAAGGCAGCAAATGTTCAAACTCTAACTGTGTCTATAGCCAGTCGAGATGTAAATTGCAATTGATGATTTCGACTCTTTTAGATTTCTACCGGCTTTTTGATAAATCATTCCTGGACAGTTCTGAATTATCTTTTCTGCGGATTGCTATTATCAAGTATTGCTATAACCAAACAGTTGCAACGCATCTACAATTCGGACTAACGTCAAACGGTAAAAAATAATAACCAAATCAACTAGGATTCTGTGGAGCAATGACTACCATTGATTATGAACATCTCTATGCTTTCACTAAAGAAGTTCTCGACCTAGATAAGACCATTCGATGGGCAGGTATCACTAACAAATTTGGAATTTTGCTCAATTTCGAGCAGAAACAGGGGATACAAATGCTCCTAACGGAAGAGGAGAACGAAGAATATGCAGTTAACACGATATCGAGACAAAAGACCAGGATCAAATTTCAACCTAAAATCGGAAACCTGTTGTATGCTTTCGGTAGGTATCAAAAGGTGAATCGGGCGACGATCCCAATTAATGAAAGTTATTACCTACTTTTGACTTTAGATGTTGAACAGAAAGATTTCAACACAATAATTATGGAAAAGGTTATCCCTCTTATCGAAAAACACAAATCCAAGTTCGACAAGTATGCGGAGGAGGATTCTTAGAGAAGGTGATACTCCGGCCCATCCTCTCGAACTATTATGCTCATAAACCGGAAATAGGAGCGAGAGTCAAAACCAAAACGGCCATTGAGAACAATAGAACTGAGAAAAAAGACTTTCTTGACTCTGACCGATTTTATCTCTTCGTGAAAATTGCATTGTGATCCGTATATTTAAACCCCCTTTTGGTCAGCTGATTTCTCCGTATTAACTCTAAATATTTTTGATAGGTTCATTTTGACGAGTTTGGTCCTACCAATCATAACTCACCTTTCATCACCATCACTCAAGTGGCTACTAGGGAATGTGCATTTATGGCGATCCTGCCTTATACTGTGATGCACAATGAGAACCCATTACACGGTTTGAGTGTTGGATTGGATTTAAGGAGTTCTTGGCAGCTACGGAAATTGATCTTGACCTCCCACTAAATTACCTCAGATTTATTTTTAATCCCGTTCTTCACTGATAGCTACACTAATGAAAAACTTGGACGAAAATGGGAAAGAAGCTAATGAACATACTGGCAGGTCTCAGGAAAATCGTGGAGAATCAAAGAATAAAGTCATAAAAAGAATTGTAGTGCTGGCAATAATATTTTCCGTTACTCTGACCATAAGCACAGTAGTTCTTAATCCAAGGCTGTCTCGTCAGGAACTGATGTATATCCAGGCAGCGCAAGTTGCCATTATGGGATACTTTTTTCTAGAGACAATAAGTACTATTTCTTACAGACTTGCTTGGCCTGAACGCTCGCCTGACGCAGCAAAATCAATAAGAAGTTTCATAAGAATCACCGGCGCCATAATAATAGTTGCCACGATCATATCCTATTTGGCACAAAATCCACTGGTTGCTGCATCATTAAGCACAATATCTGCTCTTGTTATTGGTTTTGCATCGCAGAATATATTAGCAAATATGATATCTGGGCTTTATCTGTCTCTGGTAAGACCGTTCAAAATAGGTGACAAGATTACTATTAGCGGCAACTCGGGAATTATTTACGACATTGAACTGGTATATGTAAGGCTCCTGACTGAAAATGGAGATATTATCCTTGTTCCGAGTTCCTCTATGGTAAGCGGCACAGTAGTTTTAAATAAAAGTGCTCGATTCACCCCATCTGAAAATTAATAAGGAACACGATAACCCAGTCTTATGATTCTGCTGCATAGTAGATGTCCGACGAAACAATCCAAGGCAAATTTATTTGCAAAATCCGGAAATTGTACCGAATCAACCACGCGGATTTAGGTTGATAAAAGCAAATGAAAATTGCAAGAGGACATTTGACAATTAAGACTACCTTACTCTGGATTTCATCTTGAATCTTCATGGATGTTGTTCGGATCCTTACTTTTATAGCTGCTCTTTCTCTTCTTGTAATATCTCAGGCCAAGTACTATGACAACGGTCACAAGTATAAGTATTGCAATTACGCTTAAAGCATATGATAATTGACCTGTCATTTCATTCCAAGCGTCTCCAAGAAAATAGCCTAAGAGCGTCAGCGCGACACTCCATATTGCAGACCCTGCAAACGTAAAAAGAATAAACTTTTTAATGTCCATCCTGCCTATTCCTGCGGGAACAGAAATTAGCTCGCGAACAGCAGGAGCCATTCGGCCGCTAAAAACGGCTATCACACCGTACTTTTGAAACCATGATTCAGCTTTCAATAACCCGTTTTCACCAACTCCAATGTATCTTCCAATTCCGAGTAGCGCAGGTTTGCCAACTCTAAGAGCAAGAAAATATATCACTAGTGCCCCTACAGTGGAGCCTAAGGCTCCCGTAAGTCCCATCGCAATTGCGTGAGAAATTCCCAAATTGTTGTGGAATGCAACAAATCCCACCAGCGGAAAAATGACTTCGCTTGGAATGGGCGGAAACAAGTTTTCGAGCAGTGCCACGAAGAAAACTGCTGGATAACCAAACTCTGCTATCCATGAAGATACGGCAGTAGTCACGGGATCAAAAATGCCACCCTTTTCTGTGTTTTGGACTAAGATAGAAAAGCCTGAAGCAAAAACAACCATAGATATTAAGGGCAGTATATCAACCATCTTAAAAGGACATCAATTATTAGGTTATATGTAGCTATAAAAACTGCATTAGCAATCCTCCTTCAAGCCAGCAAGCAGTAGCCTGTCATATATCGAATGATCGCAGATGGGTCATTCTAATTCATGTATGAACTTAAGCGCGCTTCGTATTGGGATACGATTCACATAGCTTTGACATAATAGTTGCCCTTCATGATATTATGC